>JAFTDU010000066.1 GCA_017454005.1 Desulfovibrionaceae bacterium
GCTAAAAGGAAAAAAAACGGACAGCCGATCACGAAAATATCTAAACTAAAAATTGGATAAAAAATTTTTAATATTATTTTTAATTAACTATTATTTTAGAATTATAAATATATCTCAGTTAAATATCATTTAAATTCTTTATGTCAATATTTCTAGAGTGTTCAACAACAATTCATGTGCGTGAAGTACGTTACAACAGGGTGCCGCGAAAAAAAGTGAATAATTTACTATATTTACATAGAAGGTATTGATGTTGCTTCAATATTGATACTATATTGAGCACGCGGACCCATGACAGAAACATCAAAATCGCTTTTCTTAACTTTTTTCTAGGAGTTATGATTGCTCTTGATTTCAATGCGAAATGGTACTTGCAAAGTAAAGCTGCCCAGTTGAACGCCGCTGCCTATAAGGGCAAAAGCAACTGGACAACCGCTGATGTGAAAAAAGCCTTTGCGAAAGTTGGTCTTTCTCCTGAAGAGCACTATCAAAAGTACTCAAGCAAGGAGGGGACCACGGCTTATAGCCAGGGGACCTTTGACGAGGACTATTACCTTGAAAGCAAGGTGGCGAGCCTTAATGCCGCAGGCTATAAGGATGCTGACGGAAATGCCTACACTGTTATACTCGGAAGCAAAAAGATTTTCCCCTTTCAGGACACCTATTCCCATATGCTGACCGACTTCCTTTTCCCCCCTGCTCATGAAAGTTGCCAATTTCCGAATAACTCAGCTATTTTGGCGATATTTAGGGTGGGCTGAGGCATTTTTTGGACAAAACTGTAGAGGGGTAGCCGTTTCTTCTTTTGCAAAGAGGAAAACAGTACCCTAAAAGAGACCAATCCCACCTCGAATCTTGGATCAGGCTGCCTTTATCTCTTCAAGTGATGCTGTTTGCTGCCTTGGTTCCCAGACATATTCCGAGATCTCTACCAAATCATCAAAAAGCTGAACTTTCTCGCCAATAAGCGATTCAACTCTTGGCTTGTTCTCACCTGTAGAGCTGGCGATGATTTCGTCAATACGATCACAAAATTTCACAAAATCATCATAAAAAGATGTCCTCAATTCTGCCTTAACGAATTTCCAGAATCTTTCAATGAGATTGAGGTTCGGACTGTAAGGAGGTATAAAGACTAATATGATTCCAAGTTGTTCAGCCACCTTTTGCACCATAGCACATTTCTGGTATGAGGCATTGTCTAAGATAACTTTTATAACCTGCCCCTTGTAGGCCTTATAGAGTTTCACCAACATTCTACAAACTTGGGGTGCAGTGATGTAGGAGTCATTGGTTATCGTATGTACTTCCTTTGAGCAATAATTCATTGCGCCCAAAACATTGTAGCGCTTACGTCCTGACAAGGTCTTCACAAATTTGCGAACAACAGAATAGAAATACCCTAAAAAATCGCAGCCCATAACAAAATGTGAGGCGTCCATAAAAATTAATACACATTTACTCTGCTTTGCATCTTCCATTAAGGGATGAAGAGTCTCTTCGAAGAATGAGCGTTGCTTCTCAACGTCTGCCTTGTAAGGTAAAGAGCCGCTTTTAAGCTTCCTGATATTGAATCCTTTAAGAATCCTTGAGACCGTTGACGTCGAAATCGTCAAATTGAAGCTTATCTTAACCATGTCAGCGATCTGCATAAGGCTGGAGAAGGTCCCCTTTTTTACTTTTTCGGCTATTTGGGTCTTGACGCTTGCCTTGGCTTTAGATTTGCGTCCACTGCCTGGTGCAATGACCATGATGTCACTCACGGTCTCATGATCCATTCTGCGGCGGACGTTGCGGACAGTTTTTACATGGCAGCCGACGAGAGTGGCAATCCTATTGTTGGTCATTCCGCATGCCACAAACAAAATGCACACGAGGCGAACTGCCAAGGTCATAGGCATAAATAGTGTAAGGAAGGCGATGACAGCCAGAGCAATCCCGCGAGGATAGCGATCTTCCTTGGGTACGCGTGCCTGTTTTGCAGCCTTGAGCTTCTTCTTAGCCATGAAAAAACCTCCTATTTTTACTAGGAAAAGTTTTAAGTAAAATAGGGCTAA
>JAFTDU010000067.1 GCA_017454005.1 Desulfovibrionaceae bacterium
GCGCAATGCTATTTTAAAAAAGATAAGTGCTCATAAATAATCAAGATTAAGTTCTGTTGGAGAGATCTGGCAATTTATGCAGAAGAAAGCTTTCTATTAATTTGCGATATAATGTTGAGCAAAAATTAATAATTTTGATGCTTTAATAATATTAGATAGACAGATTGCCTATTGGGTCAAATGCTAAAGGACACTTAGCTCAAGAATTCTTGCTAGGCAGGTGCTTTTTAGCTAGTTTTACCTCTGGTTTGGTCTGCCACGTAAAGAAGTTTTTTAAACCGCCGCCTAGCCCTTTTGGGCTCTGCTGCCAATCGGTTGTGCTTATGCTTACACCTCCTCCCAGTACTCCCCCAAAACGTACATTGCGAAATATTGGGATCATTGCTCATGTCGATGCGGGGAAAACCACCCTGTCTGAGCGGATGTTGTTTTATTGTGATGCCATTGCCACCTTGGGTGAGGTGAGCGAAGGCACAGCGGTCATGGATTATCTGCCCGAAGAACAAAAGCGGGGCATTACTATTGGTGCTGCTTGTACTTCATGTTTTTGGCATAAGGCGCGGATTAATTTAGTAGATACGCCAGGTCATGTGGATTTTACAGGCGAGGTTGGGCGTACATTACGTGTCATTGATGGTGCGGTGGTGGTCTTTTCGGCTGTAGATGGTGTAGAGCCCCAGTCAGAAACTGTTTGGCACCAGGCCGATCACTATCGTTTACCGCGTCTTGTGTTTATCAATAAGGTGGATCGGAAAGAGGCTTCCCATAAGCAGGTCTTTGCGGAACTAAAAGAGCGGTTAAGTGGCAAGTTTGTGGTTTTGACAGTGCCAATTTATGAAGAGGATACCTTAATTGGCATTCTCGATGTGCTACATGGCCGCGAATTATATTTTGATGCAGCGAGTTTTGGTGCTAAGGTGTCACGCAGGGCACTCAAAGGCGAGCGTGTAAATTTAGCACAAGAGTATCTTGATGCGCTTGTGGAAGCAGTCTGTGAGGTTGATGACAATTTTATGGGCCTGTGGTCAGAAGACAACTGGTCTTTGAAAGATTTGACCGTGGCCCTAGCCCAGGCCTGTAAAACATGCAAATTAATTCCTGTGTATTGTGGTGCAGCCTTACGGAATATTGGAGTCCAACCTTTATTAGATGGCATTGTCAATTATTTACCGCAGCCTTCTCGCACTCTACCTGTGTTGTTAGACGCCTATGGCCATGTCTCAGCAGAGAAAATTTCCAAAAACGATGCCTTAGGCTTAGTGTTTAAAGTGGTTTCAGAACGGGGCACGCGTTTAGCCTGGATGCGCATATATGCAGGTAAATTTACCACAGGTGATACTGTCTTTATTAGTCGCAATCTCTCACTAAAGTCACCCATTAAACTGTATAGGCTTGATGCCGAACAATTTTATGCCTTAGATTCAGCGCAAGCAGGTGACATTGTCGCCTTTACTGGTCTCTCAGTACAGAATGGCGACACCTGTACTTTGTCAAGTAAACCTGTCTTTTTAGCTCCCCTACCCCATTTTTTTCAAGTCCTAGCCCAGCGCCTTGAACCTAAAATAGCTGATGACTATGCCTTACTTGAGCGAGCCCTGAATCGTTATTGTGATGAAGATCTGACGTTGAGTTTTGATCGTGATGAAGCCTCAGGTGCCTTTATTGTCCACGGCATGGGTGAGCTGCAATTACAAGTGTTGCAAGACAGGTTACATCGCGAGTATGATTTACGTTTGCTCGCCACAAAACCGCAGGTGATCTGTCGTGAAAGTATTGTAGAAGCAGGGCTCGGGCAGGCTGATGTGGTGTTGGCTATTGGTGATTTTTCGCAACATGGCGCTGTCAGTCTTAAAGTGAAGCCCCTAGAGCGGGGTACTGGCAATAAGATTTCTTTTAGCAAGGAGCTCCTCGCAGTATGTAGTCCGAAATTACTAGCTGCGGCACGGCAAGGCGTGAACAATGTTTTAAGCCGTGGTGTGCTTGCTGATTGGCCTATGGTGGATGTGGAGGTAGAATTAACTGAGATTCTAGATACTTGTGACACAAGTACCTTAGGCACCCAAGCTGCAGCTGAAAAAGCGCTTAGGGAAGCCTTAAAAAGTTCCTCGCCCTTTATTCTGTGGCCGATTATGCGCGTGACCATTGGTGTGCCTGAAGGGGTTCTAGGCGCAGCTCTCAACTGTTTTCATGCGGTAGGTACGGTTCGCACCCTCGTTGCCAAGGGGGATCATTTGGTTGTCGAGGGGCAAGCGCCTCTTGCTAGACTCTTGGAGCTTGCGACCAAATTGCGCTCTGCCACCCAAGGGCGTGCCATGTTAAGCCTTGAATTTTATAAATTTGCAGCAAGAAAGGAGAGTTAAATGACCCAAGGCCCATGGCCCATGGCTAAAAAGAGCCTGGGACAAAATTTTTTGTGCCAGCCTAAGATTTGTTCCCGCATAGTGCAATTGCTTGGGTCAAAGCAATCTGAGCAGATTTTAGAGATTGGTCCTGGGCATGGGGCATTGACTAAGCATTTAGTGAGCTTGGCGCCTAGAGCCTTGGTACTTGTGGAAAAAGATGCAACGTTGGCGCGTGAGTGTCAGAAGACCTATGGGTCTATGTGTCAATGTGTGCTTGCCGATGCGCTGCAGTTTGCCTGGGAGCGTTTAGATGAAACCTGGGTTGTGCTTGGCAACCTACCCTATAATATTGCTTCGCCACTTCTCTTTGATTTGACTAGCCGGCAACCGCACATTGCCCAAGGTGTGTTTATGGTACAAAAAGAGGTGGCGCAACGCATCTGTGCGTCACCTGGCAGTAAGGCCTATGGGGCTTTGGGGATTTGGGTGCAAAGTTTTGTTGCACCAACCTTAGCATTTGTTGTCCCACCTAGTTGCTTCTGGCCCAAGCCCAAAGTCGATTCAGCTGTGATTAGTTACATCCCAAGAGTTAATCCCTGGCCAGCTTCTTTGCAAAAACCACTATGGAAATTGCTGCAGTTATGTTTTCAAAAGCGGCGCAAGCAGATGGGTGGTATTTTGCGTGCTGCAAAGCTGCCAAACTGGGAAGCAGGCCTTGCAAGTGTTGGTCTTGATCTAAATGTGCGGCCTGAAGAGATTAGTGTGCCAAGCTGGCATGCTCTAACCTTGTATTTTGCCTCTAGTTTAAGCTAGCGCTGCAGGAACTTTAAGCGCAATGCTATATGTTCGTTGCGATTGTTTGCAATTTTAGGGAACACACTGCGCTAAAGGCATCTTAAGTGTAGCAAGCAAGAATATTCATACTTAAGCCTTGAACTTATGCAGCAAAATTATTTAGAAAGTTTGGCAAGTTCTTGTGCTTAAATTTTTCTTAAGATTCTTTTGGAAGCAAAATTTAGCAATGTGTTATACACAAGAAAAGCCAAGAATAACTTAAAAAACGTTATTCTTGGCTTTTCTTATACCACTTTGATTATGGCATGTGTTAAGTTTTGGAATAGTCACACAGATTCTGCCTTATGTTTTAAGTGATTCTTGTGTTTAAATAATGGTAACTTTGTTAGCTTTTTTAAGGCACATTAATCATGTAAGGTGAGAAGTATTTCTTAGATTTTTGCTACTTGATATTGGATGTGCGAATAAAAGCAATCGCGCTACGTATTTTACTAATTCAATGTGATTGGGATATCAATCTCTCACTATGAATCATGTTTGCGAACAAGCACATGTTTTCAAATTAAAAGTAGAAGAATGCAAAATATGCAATAATCATTGTATGTGTGAGGATGAACTATATCACAAGTTATCTCATTGAGAATAAACGTATACTTTGCTTTTTGTTATTTAGTTTTAGAATGATATATTTTGAGGGAGTTATAGTTGGCAAAGATAAATATTTATTATTTATGCAGTAAAAATTTTATGGTAATTTTTCCTATATCATAAGACACATATAAGAAAGATTGAGTTTTTTGTAATCGTGTAACAAAGAGTTTTGTCAAAGATAAATCATTTACAGATGACATTTATAAAATTATGTCGTACACCCACAATATTTTTTGTGGATATACGACATAAAATAACAGATGCAGATATAACTTACAATGAAAAAAGCATCAGGTAGATGAGCTATCTGTAAGTTATGTGTTTCATCTTAAATATTGTGGGCTCTTAACCCACATCTTACCAAATTAGTCGCTTAAGACGCATTCATTTTGCGAGCTTTCTTTAAGAGACGTTTTCTGGCCGCGGCTTTCTTTTTCTTGCGCATTACGCTTGGTTTTTCGTAATGCTGCCGTTTCTTCATTTCAGAGAGAATACCAGCTTTTTCCACCTGCTTTTTAAACCTGCGCAGTGCTAGATCAAAGTTGTAATCATCTTCATTTAAAAACACTCCTGGCACTAAACTCACCTCCTTTGAAGGAACGGTCTTGTGTTCTTTTTTTGGCCCTGCTTAAAAAGAACATGTTCGCGATTAATCTTGGGCATCATCCTCGTCATCGGCCTCGGCGGTACCTTCGGTTTTACCCCCGGTAGTACCTTCAGCAGGAGCCACATTTACAGCTTCGCGTAATTGCTTACCTGGGTTAAATTTGACAACTTTACATGCTGGAATGGTTAAGGGCGCACCTGTCTGTGGATTACGGCCTTGACGTTCCTTGCGCTCTGAAACAGAGAAAGTGCCAAAATTAACTATGGCTAAGCGATCCTCAACCTGTAATGTTTCTTCGATAATCTTTGTAAAACTATTGAGAACCTGTTCAGCCTGCGTCTTCTCAAGACCCGTCTTTTCGGCGAGCTTCTCAACAAATTCATTTTTCGTCATGTAACTTTCAGCGCATTTCCCAAAAAACGGGAGGAAACGCTGCCTCCAAAAGCGTCCAGTGTGAATGGGCACCGTGCAGCACACGGCCAACCAAAAAGCAAAAAGGTCTTGAGCCTTTTCTCCAAGGCCTTAACACCTGATTAAGGCTGTACACCTAAGGCTAAAAATCCTGGAGTCAAAACCTAATGGCTGCCCCAAGTTAAGCCACAAGCTTAGCATCGGCAAGTCTGCTACCAAAAAATGACCCAGTCTGTCAACAACAAATGCCGTGTTGCTAGGTGTTGATGCATTTTTTGGTTGCAAAAAGCAGTCCGCTATTCTCCAGGAGTTTACAACAGGGGTAATTTTAATAGTGTATTTTGGTAGTATTAGTCAAGTATGTGCGTAAATCTGCAAAAAAGATTGGTGCTTGCCACTTGTTTTTTCAAAGCCCCTGCAGATGAGTCAAGCATAATTTTGCTTAAGGTGCGTCTTGGTTCATACAGTGCGTTTTGCCGAAGGATTGAACAAGCAAGCAAGAGTGGATACTAAAAAAGACAGTGTGAGCTTGTGCAGTGCAAGAGTTATAGAGAGTGTTGCAGCAGAGGAGTCTCTGTGTTACAGGGATATGTGGGGTTATGTATTCCTATTTTTTCAAGGATTCAAACATCTAAGGTCATGTGGGTCTGACTTACTTGCAAATTGATCGCGTAAAGAAAGAGTAGATTGGATTAATCTGTGAACGATTCTGCTCGCAGTATAGGAAAGCTAAACATTGATGTTGATGAAGAGCGTGAGAGCAAGTAGTAATGTTTTATGGATACATGCAAGAGATGCTTAAGTAAACGTAATGCGTGCAAAGCCAAAGTATGTAGCTAGATAATTATAACATAAATTGTAAAAGCTATATGCATTATTCATATTACAACATATATATCGTAAACAATATTACATTTCTCCAAAATGTTTGAACGTCGTTGCGTCAGAGCACAGGTTGTCCTTACTCTTTTTTCTGGTCAGCGATTCAAAAATATCGGCGAAATGTAATAGCAATATCAAAGTTCTCAATTAATCTGCATAACAATTTATACCTAATTTAAATAAATTATTATTGATGTAACTTGTGAGATTATCGTTTTTGTTTTTTTCTAAATAAATTAAAAAAGTAACTGATAACTTTTTAATAAATTGAATTAAAGTACTAGAAGGTGAATAATGATGTGAGTTAATTTTTTGTAATAATTGAAAACATTTTTCTAAAACATTGAAATTATAATTATTTCCAAATGATAGTATGAATGCTCTTTGCAAACATTGAATTATTACATCTTTACTAAGACTTTGGTCTTTATCATTGAGTAGCATTTTCAGGACTAGATCAAAATCCTTATTTGATCTAGTCCATAATAAATGTTGTTTATTGGAATTTAAGGTATCTATAAACGCAAGTAAGGATTCATTATATTTTTTCTCACAAATATTTTGTAACAATATA
>JAFTDU010000068.1 GCA_017454005.1 Desulfovibrionaceae bacterium
CGCGCCATACGACCGCGCCATAACAGGCAATGCTTCAACGGCTGCTCGCTTTTGTTTGTCCATCACAAACTGGTAGTGATTTAAAAGCATGGTGGGCGAGCTATGGCCCATAAGCTTAGCCTCAGTTCCAATGTCCACGCCAGCGGCGACAAGTTCAGTGCCAAAAGCATGCCTTAAATCGTATGGCCTGATTCGCCTAGTAATTCCCACACGCTTTAGGGCTGTTTGCCAAGAACGCTTAATACTCTTGACATATCTGCCCTTACAGTTAATTATATAATCGCATGAATATAGATTTTGATCGGCCTCGTACCACTCTTTAAAAAGTGGCACGAGGCTTTCTCATATTGATACTCCCCAAGCATTGAATTTCGATTTTTCTTTATATGATATTAAAATACATGGTCAACAAGATTGTATATCATTAAAAATTTTTTTAAGAGTATTAAAAACACAATGTTTACTGTAAAATGAAAAAATTATAGACTTTTGATCTTACATTAGATCATGATCTATGAAAAAAACTACTTAATATATTTGCTTTTTCAAAATAAAAGTTTAAACTAGATATTTGTCAATTATGTTTAATAAGCAGTTTTAAAATTTGTTCTAAAAGTTAATGAAAAGAAAATAATTATCCGCATACATCTTACAAGAAGCTGCTTTACATTTATATCTATTAAAGTTTGAACAACCCAGCGTTCAAACTATCCTAATAAAGGTCATTTACACTATAATAGACGTTTATGCACATATCACCTGTTCAAAATACATATAATGCAATATCTGCAGACTTGTTCCTAAGCTTGATTCAGAGCCAAAAGTCTAGCAGATGGTCGAATCTTAAAAGAATGTACCTTTTGAGTAACACATCCAATATTCAAATATAGTCCTGAATGTTAACTTTCTTATGATTTGACCTTATGGTCTGCAATTTTAACAACTTCCATCCCCTGCATATTCCCTTTCTCATCCATGCCAGATGTTCCGCTGGCATCAATTCTTTCTCTACAATCGTCTCAATTCCAGCCTCTTTATCCCATTGTTCAACATATTTGACGATAATGCCGACCCGAGCAAATTTTGATAACTTAAAACGTAACCATTCAGGTGGGGTAAAGGGATGTTGATTTTGTGCGGGTTTACCGACCCAAAAATGTCTAAATTATCTCTAAATGCAATCTAATATCTCGATTTTATAAGGCTTTTTCGATTTGAATTGCCCCCCCCACCTGAATGGTTACCTTAAAACCACTTAAGACCACTTCCATACCATTGTGCAAAGCTTAAGCCTCGCGTTTAGCTGCGTCCATAAAAAAACCTCCACTGATTTGTCGTGGAGGTTAACAAAAATTAAAATTTTAGGCAGCACGCTCAGGGCGCTTAGAAAATATGGAACGCAATTTCTGCTATACTATTTTTGCGCAATCAAGCGTCTTTTAGCCATTGAGAAAGCCTTAAGCTCGGCGCAATTGGCGAGTATTTGCGCCTTTCAGGTAAAGCAAGAAAATAGATGCGCATGCTACGGCCAGCATCAAAAGACCGGTCACAGGACGGAAAGCCAACCAGGCGATGGCCATAACGATCAAGGACCACGCTAGACCTAACAAAACGCTGACCAAAGTCGTTCCAGCTTCAACTATGGTTCCAAAAAGAGGTATGACACTAGCGATCACAGCCAATGGCTTGAAGACAGTCGCCAAACCAATAATTATCAAAATTGTTCCCACAGCCCGCAATATCCATGTAATAGTAGCATTGCTGCTATGCTCATCGGCAAACATCTTCTCAAGAGAGACCTCACCCAAGGCCAAGGAACTGACATCCTTACCGTTAGCAGCATGGAAAGGCTCAAAAGTATTGCCATGAACCTTAGCAATAATACTTATTGTTGCTTGGGGAGTCATGGTAAACGATAAACGCACATCCCCAATCTGCGGCATGGTAGGCTGCTCACCCACATAAAGAAGATTGCCTTGCTCATGGAGCAGTATGTTCGAGCCTAGGAAATCATTCAGACTACCTGTCTGCATGGGCCTAAAGTTTGATCTAGCCGTCAAAAGATCATGGTTAAGCTTGCTTTTAGTGGCATTATCAAGCATAACATTGAAAGGTTGAGCTCCGCCTATGGCGCGGATCAAAAAATCCGGCAACCGGTAAGCGCCCAAGGAAACATGGCTGGCATATTGCGTTTGATTCTCAACCATAAGCAGAGTAAAATTGCGGTATTGGGATCGTGCTTCAGGAGCATGAAATTGCTGCGAATCAACACGATGCTTAACCCATTCTGGTGCGTAGGAGTAAGTAGTTATCGTTTCTTCGCCACCGCCGATCGACTTATGCTTTTCAGTTTTGGAGTGTTCGACCCACTGATAAAATTCCACTTGACGCTCCAAGGCAATCCCTACTCCCCCAATCCCAAATAGACTATCGCGAAGCATATCTTTCGTCTCAGCGTAGCCTATGGCGTGTACAAGCTGACCATTGAATGCTGGCTCAATCTTGCGTGTATCAGGCAGTTCCACTGTTACGCTCAAAGCTTCATTCAAAGCATCACGCGTTTGGACAAAATCACGCTCATTCCAAATCAACAGCCCCGTGCCAGCCACAAGCAATATAATACCAAACACGACTCCACCAAAAGATGATCCTATGCGCGAAAACCAGCTGGTTGATGTCGTCTCTGTGTATTCCATTGCGCACCCCCAATGTGTAAAAATGCTCGATGGAAAAATATTTAATAACTATTGCATAACATATTTATTCAAAATATTCAAGCAAGATTCACTTCTTATTTAAGACCAACTAGACCTAAAAAACTTATATTTATTTGATCCATGATATAATACATAAAAAGCAGATTACAAAACATCTTTGAGTTTTTAATC
>JAFTDU010000069.1 GCA_017454005.1 Desulfovibrionaceae bacterium
GAAGCCCTACCTGCCTTTATCTATTTTCTCATGTGTTTTGGCTTACCCGAATCGCCAAGATATCTGATTGTAAATCGAGGCGATGAGGCCCAAGCCCAAGCCATTCTTGCGCAAATCAATCCTGAATTATCTACAGCCGAGCTGCAAAACATTATCGCCGAGGTACGTGCTGCCAGTGAACAAGATCAAGCGCACAGTGCCCAAAAGACACAATTTTTTACAAGACGGTTACGCTATCCCATTCTTTATGCTTTTCTGATTGCAGCCTTTAATCAACTCTCAGGCATCAATATTATTTTATATTTTGCCCCCCGTCTTTTAGATTTAGCAGGTCTCTCTGATCCCTTAATGGCAGCTATTAGTCTCGGCATTACCAATTTCATCTTTACCCTCCTTGGCGTACGCTTTATTGATAAACTTGGGCGCAAAACGCTCCTGTTGCTTGGCTGTGTAGGTTATATCATAAGCCTAGCGATTTGCACCTATTTCTTTGTCACTTATACGCCTCTAAAAGTTGTCAGTGCCTGCACTGATGTCATTCATAGTGCAGAACAGATGCAAAAAATTGCGCAAGAACCAGCCATATCGCCTCAAGACCGTGCCGATATTCATGCAAAGTATGACCACGCCCTTGCAGTGTGGCTCAAGATGCCAGGCATTTCTCTTAACACAACATCACCTGTTAGTGAGGTCTTAACGCAAGCTAAAGAGGCCAAACTACAAGCCGCAAAGGAAGTTGGGCATGTAAGTATCGTTGTGCTTGGCTGCATGATTCTCTTTATTGCCTCACATGCCATTGGCTCAGGCACCATTATCTGGGTGTTCATTTCAGAGATTTTCCCCACAGAGCACCGCGCTGCAGGCCAATCTCTCGGTAGTTCAACCCATTGGGTATTTGCTGCTGCACTCACCTTAATCTTCCCCATTATCATGGCGCATTTTGATGCGGGCGTAATGTTCGGCTTCTTCTGTTTAATGATGTGTTGCCAACTTGTCTGGGCTCTAATGATGATGCCTGAAACCAAGGGACAAACGCTTGAAGCTTTGGCCAAAAAACTGGTGCGTGACTAATGCGTGTAAATCATACCGTTTTACAATTTGCCCACTATAAAGATCTTCAGATTCATTGTGCAGGGCTCGGTGAAGTACTCTTTGATATCTTTCCCTATTCAATGAAATTAGGCGGAGCACCTGCAAACTTTGCTTACCACTGTAGTCAAATTGGTTTTGCCTCACTTATTGTCAGTGCGGTTGGCAATGATGCTTATGCTGAAAAAGCCAGGACGCTTTTAGCACTTAAGTATATGCCAGCTTTTCTCCCTATTGTGCCCTACCCCACAGGTGCTGTGCATATTAATATCGATCGTAGTGGCATACCTTCTTATAGTTTTCTTGCTGACACAGCTTACGATCATATTCCAACCTCAGAATATATCCTAGAATTAGCCAAAAATACACATGTAGCATGTTTTGGCACTCTAGCGCAACGCTCCCACGAATCTCGCCAAACTATTTTGACCTTTTTGGATCACATGCCAAGTGAATATCGCATTCGCATTTTTGATGTCAATCTGCGCGAAGATTACTATTCCCAAGATATGATCACTGCATCACTTGCGCACTGTGAAGTCTTAAAGTGCAATGCTGAAGAGTTACCGATTTTAACCTCTTTTGCAGGTCTTAAGCATGCTGATGCTGCTGCATATTATGCATATTTGCAAGAGACCTATGCTATCAACTGCATGATTTATACAGAAGGCTCAAAACAAAGCACTGTGTTCTTGAATGATACTGTTTCTGTGTTACCTACAGCGCAAACTACTGTGGTGGATACGGTTGGGGCAGGCGATTCCTTTGGGGCAGCTTGTATTTGTGGCCTCCTGAAAGGTCTCCCACTTCAAGACGCCCATGCTTTTGCAACGAAAGTGGCAAGTTTTGTGTGCACCCAAGAAGGGGCTATGCCAGAGTTTCCAAGCTGCTTTAAACTTAAAGATTAAGGCGCATGCAGCGTCTTAAAGAAGCAAGTCTACCTGCGTCTTCTAATAAACTAAAAAATGTCAAGAATCTAAGTCATCGGGAAATAGCGCAAGTTACTTGACCTACATTCTGTAAGTTAAGTAATTTGCTCTCAGACTTGTCTGCTCTAGACATTGCTTCAGATTTTTTATGCCGCACTTGACCTGATAATTTTGATACCAGATAAAGGGAACTATCAATTTAAGTTCCCTTTATCTTGCTG
The DNA here is from genome assembly GCA_017454005.1 of Desulfovibrionaceae bacterium. Classification (GTDB taxonomy): domain Bacteria; phylum Desulfobacterota; class Desulfovibrionia; order Desulfovibrionales; family Desulfovibrionaceae; genus Desulfovibrio. The sequence goes on from JAFTDU010000069.1 coordinate 2,240, forward strand.
TTTTTTGTGCACTAGACTTTGCATCATTTAACTTATCATGATCTGAGTGGAAACTGCACCTAAATCATTTTTTATGCACACACAAGAATAGGAAGTATGTGAGCCAGGATCCCAAAATATCAATGAGCTTAGATGGCCTGCTCTTGCATATTTTGAGCCACAACTTAACTTTTTAGCAAATCTTACCAAAAATAGATGCCATGGGCGTGCGAGCACCTGATAATGCAGCAACATCGATCTTAACATCTCTTGATGACTTTGAGAGCCTTAAAAAAAAGGCAGTATCAAATTAGATACTGCCTTTTTTTACACTGCACTCTTCTACGATGTCATATTGTAATGCGGCGCCACATCATTGCATCTAAGCTTGCTAGCTTACTGTAAAGCACCAAGGATATTCTGACTAGATACAGACTTAAGCACATCGCCATCCACAAGCACAGCCGGAACACTACTTATGCCGTAATAAGAGCAAACCTGGGTGGCTTGATAGAGATTAATATTACCGGCATCATAACTATAGCGGGCAACTTGTAATTCTTCAGCTTCTGGCACACTTGGGCGTAATTTGCCTAAATAGTTGTAGTGGATGGGATAATCTGAAGGCTTAGCTGTAGAATCAAATTCATTTTTAAAGACTTTTACCCTGCCTTGACTGCGTTGTTGAGCTTTGACTTCATTCCAACGTGTCAATGCATAGGTCAAATAATCCATGGCTTGGCCTTTGCGCGTACGGGCGATCCAGATCATAAAGCCTGTTAAATCTTTGCCATACTGCTCTGTATTCATGCCAAAGACAACGATTTTCACCTGTTGCGGAGACAGGGAGCGGCTTGCCTGCACGACTTCATGCCACACCCGTTCGCTATCAGGCTTTGCAAAATCTAACACTACCAGGACTTCATGGGCTGAATTTGGTCCCCCAAACAATATCGGGTACATTTCCTCCCGCCAATGGGGGCGGTGTTGAGCCTCACCTTGAATTGATTGCGCATGTCCGCCCATGCTTTGCACAATTTGTTTGCCATCATTTGAGAGATGGCGCGTTGTAGGTAACTTCTTTTGCCGCCACGGATTAAAGGCATCGGCCCCGCGTGCTGCTGTAGTGTTCACCATTTCAGTGTCGTCAATACTTTGCGCTGAACCGCCCAAACATCCTGCTAGGCAAAAACAAAGTCCTAGACACCACAAAAACATATTGCGCATACCCACGAATTCCTCCTTCAAATTAGCGGCAAAGCTGCTTGCCGCAAATGTTCCAACCAAATATCCACGATAGCCGCATGCTCTGCTGTGCCCTTCAGCACAGGTAAACAAATATGGCCTGCGGCCTCAAGGCACGAACGCCAGGATGTTCTCTCCCGACCGGCCATATCTTGTAAGGTGTGTCTGCCAACCGTTGACAGCAAGGGCATCAACCACACACGCGTGCTTGTTAAACGCGGTAAAAGATAATCTAAGTTCACCCTGCCTTGCATGGTGCCAACATGTACAGCAGGATCGAGCTGCTGCACTGTGTCGTGCAAGGCAGCATACATGGCGGAAGCTGGATGTTTAGAGCCATGTCCCATAAAAATAACATCTTCAAAGTCTTTACGACCTTGGGGTAAATGGCGTATCAGAGATTCCGCAACACGTTGTAGATCCTGCTCCTCGGCTAATAATGGTTGCCCCAAAAAGACTTGTAAATTTTGAACTGCTTGCACCTTTTGAATTGCTAACTGCATGGCAGTATATTCATAGCCCGCAATAGTTTGTAGGGGCTGCGCAACGACGCTAGTAAAGTGCTCGAAGGCTAGACGTTGCAGAGCTTTGGTAACCGAGTCGGATTTTAAGCCACTCTTGGCTAAACGTGTTCGCGAAATATCTGAACTATAAGCCCAGCGTACCGAAAAACCAGGAAAAGTCTCACGCACACGGGCATCAATTTGCACGAGAACGCGCCGACTCTGTAAATTAGCGGCACCGTAGGCGACCAAAAGAATAGCATTCCTCATATTTGCTTTTTACGTCACTTTGGCCACAAACACAATCAGGCACAATCAAGCCATAGACTTGCACCACAGGCTCTTAGAGCACAAAAGTAACGCCGCCTCTCAACAAAATATAAATTTTATCATATATTTAAGAGATTTATACGCAAGTATGAGAACAATATATTGAATATATATATGATACATTCATAGTCATGCTATATTAGGTCTATTTTATTACTGTATTAGTAATACTATGATTAAGTTTAGCAAACAATTATTAAATTAAAATTAAAGACAATAGTGATATTGCTATTTTATATTTGAAATTTATTAATAAAATATTGATATTATATTTATGTTTTAAGGAGGATTAGCAACACACTTAGAAAACAATGCTAAGTAGTGTAGCTAAATTATTTATTTATGGAAGATAATCAAGTTTCTTGCAAATATGTCCTTATTAATCGCTTAGGAAAATATTTAGTTATATCATTAACACTTCTTTGCATCCTAAGTGTTTTTCTGCCATCTTTCGTAAGTGCTCGTCCACGCACCATGGCAGATTTAAAACAAATTGGTGACAATCTTCTCTATACAAATCTTAAATATGGGTCAATACCTTCAATCATCAATCCTACTTATATTACCGTACAAGAAGCTTCATTAAGTATGGAACAGGACGATGTAGTCTTCATTGTCATGCTTCCCAATGGGGTTCATATTTATCCGCAAAAAATTATGGTCTGGCACCAAGTTGTCAATGAGTTGATCAATGATTATGCTTATATCATCACTTATTGTCCTACTTCAGGCACTTTAGCAGCCTTTGACGCCTCCATGAAAGGGTTAAATCTGATCTTTGATCCCGAAGGCCGCTTATATGAAAGCAATATGGTTTTAATCGACCGTAACTCCGCAAGTTTATGGTTGCAACAATTGGGTATGGCTTTTGAAGGGCCCTTGGCAGGACGAGGGTTACCTATGCTGCGCGTCTATTGGACTACTTGGGGCCCCGCAAGTCGCGTCTTTCCCAACGCTAAAGTCTTAAATCCCCCAAACAACCGCAAAGCTTATGGGCGCGATCCTTACGGCAGTTATCTCAAAAAAGATACTTATTACTATAATGATGTTACAGTCTATCCATTGAAACATTTGGATCGGCGTTTACATAAAAAAACCCCTATGCTGTGTTTGGAACTGCAAGACACTCTCTTAGGCATTGATATCAATTATGTCAAAAAGAAAGGTACTGTAAACTTTTTTGTAGGCCCCATGGCCTTGGTAGCCATGCATGACAAAGAGCTTGATGTAGTACGCGTCTATGATCGCCAGGTCTGGTCTGAACCCTTCTTATTTGTCAGAAAAAACAATGTCATCACAGATATTCATACAAATAGTATTTGGGATCCTGCCACTGGTACATCTACCTCTGGATCAATGAAAGGCTCAAAACTGAAACAATTCTTTGGTCACTATTCAATGTGGATGGCGTGGTCAAGCATTAACCCTGAGACTCGCGTCATTCCTGGTGAAGGCGAAGTACCAGAAAAGTTACTGCAAAATAAACCCATAAATAATGACTTACCCTAAAACGACAACATCCAAGATAGTAAATAGCAACAAATATCTTGAACTTACAACTATTAATAAATACCAGTAGTCACCTCTTCAAATCTAATTATAAACATATTTATTGTGCATTATCAGATATTTACCATAATATAAATACACATATAATTTGATAATACAATATCATATCTGTTTATTAATGACTTGAAATATAGATTACATCTTATGTCAATTAAACATTTTAAATAATATTTTATAGTATTAATAGACGTGGGATATACTATGAATATCCATAATAAAATTAAAATGTTAGTTATTGATCATGATGAATATCTCAAATCAATAAAAAATATTTTTGACGACATAGCAGATATGCTGACTTCAACTTCTGGTGAAGAATCTCTTGTTATTCTTGAAAATAATAAAATTGATGTTATAATTTTAAATAATATAACTTCTGATCTTGATGCAATACATATTTTACATTATTTAAAGCTTAATAATGATTTATCAAATATACCGATTATAGTTTTAAATGATAATATGAATGATGATTTTGTAAAAAAATGTTTATATGCAGGTGCAACAGAATTTATAAGAAAGCCATTTGTGAATTCTCTTCTCAAAAATCGTGTTAATCGCCTTCTTGATTATGAAGAACTGAAAAAAAGTTTACACCATCATATATCTGAAGAACACAATCTCATTCATGAGAATGTAAAAAGAAGTAAAATATTATTAAAGGAAATGGCTGCAGCCTTATCAAAAACAATTGACGCTAAAGATAGATATACTTCTGGTCATTCAGAACGCGTAGCTGAATATTCACACATGATCGCGTCATGTGCAAAATTGAATAAATCAGATATCAATAAAATTTATTATATGGCTTTACTCCATGATATAGGTAAAATAGGTGTGCCGTCGCGAATTATTAATAGCCAATCAAAATTAACACCTCAAGAGTTCAATCTGATTAAATCTCATACTATTATTGGCGCAAGTATCTTACAAGGTATTGATATTTTTCCTGAATTAGCTATTGGAGCACATTATCATCATGAACGCTTTGATGGTAAGGGGTATCCTCAAGGATTAAAAGGCGAAACTATTCCTGTACTTGCCAGACTTATCGGTGTAGCTGATGCATACGATGCCATGACATCACAAAGAAGTTACAGAAATGCGTTAGCCCAAGATTATGTCTATGATGAAATCAAAAAAAATCTAGGTCGGCAATTTGATCCTGACTTTGGAAGTATTATGCTAGATCTTATTGAGGAAGATAAAGACTATCAATTGTGTGAATCAAACTCGAAAGAAAAATTAGATCAACGTACTACCTAATCTTTTATGCTGCATGCGTATTATGTGTGCACTGATGATAAAACACAAGAGAATAGTATAACAAAAGTATGCTGCAACGTGCTTTTATGTTTTGTAACCTGCTCAAAAAACATGTGCGCAAACTCTTAACGCTTAGCTCCTTTTGAGAGAGCCATGGCACCACAGAGCATCTTGATCTTTAAAAATGTGCGTCTCTTAATCTCAAAGATATCTTTTCAGATTCCTCTTTTTGCATACATTTTAAAGCAAATCTAAGATGTACCAATATTCTTAAATATATTAACCTAAAAAAAGTAACTACATTCACCTATTTCGGCGAAACGTAATAGTTTACAATTTGCCTAGACTCTTGTCACATGAGGGCCGCATGATGATTACTCCATGCGACCCTCTTTCACATATTATAATATTTTGCATAAATATTTCGATCTTTAAATCATACTAAATATCAACTATACTAAGCGTCATCATCAACGTCTAAAAGTTGAGCTTGCTTCTTTGTTTCTTCTGCGACAAAGAAATTGACTATTAGTCTGGGGCTTATTATATCAAGTGTCTCTGCCATAGCGTCACGATACTGTATCCAAAGCTTTTCTGAGTTTTTAACAATTTCTCTGCATTCTTTAGGATTTGCTCGCGACTCACAAGAATTCAACGCTTTTTTGTTCAGTATCTTATCCCAGTATTCTTCTGCCATCTTTGTACATTCTCACTGCAGCAGTTGAAGTCGCTTCCTCTTGACACTGATCGTATCCTGGAGCAAGTTCTTTGGCCTCAAGCTTCAAAGGGGTGCTTGCCATAACACATAGCGCCACAATGCCTAGCAGATATTTGGGGTTCAGAGATTTCATCTTTCACTCCCTAAATATTCTTAAAGGTTGACTAAATAGGTATGAATTAGTAAATAAATATTCGTCACCGCTGCGTGGTGCTATATACTGCGTGCAAAAACATCGCGCAGTTAGCCTAAGTTAGGCTTAACGCTTAAAAAAGCGGTTCATGTGCTCAACCTAAAAGATTGTCAGCCATATATGCACATAGCTCGCAGTGATCAGAGTAAGTTGCCTGTCTTAAAAATTGCGCTGTTTTAGCATACAAAAATCCTGCCCTTAATTTTCTTGGGCTTAGCTTGTGCGCTCTATTGAAAGGCTCGATCTCCTTGTTGTTTTCTTAGAGAACGCATATAAGAGCACTGCGATGCAGCTTGATTTTGTGCCGCTCTCATATATGAGCTTTGTACTCTGGCTCATTGCCAAAGGAAAACTTGTCTTCCTATTCTCTAATTTTGTCGAAACAAAGATCTTGACGTATTCTTCAAGATCTCAATAGCAGAGCATGCAACAATTGCTTAGTTCTTGATCTATCTCTGTGTATACTTAACAGATTAAGAGCAATTGGAACTATTTGTGAGCTATTTAGCTTTATGATGAGCCCTGTTTTTTCATGTCTTTTTAGGAAGTAATTTTTGCCTACTGCACTCTCTTTAAGCGGGAGCGTACGGCATGCAAATTTGCACCCACATATTTTAGCTATTGCCAAGTGTACTTTTCGACAGTATATTATCACAATATTTAATGGAGGTATAAAAATTTATGGCAGTCGGTAAAACAGGAGTCGCGGGTACTCGCAAAGATGGCCGCGTGAAATCGGCTGAGGATATTGTCGAATCCAAATCTGTGTGCTTACCTGGTAAATTTTGGAAGAAATTGAAGAAAGAAGGCGGTGACCTTTCAGTCACAAAATATGCAGGACAAGTTTTAATTAAGTATTTGACCGAAGAAGATGTGCAAAAAGTGGCCTTTGTCTATGACATTGAAAACAATATGTTACAGGCCATTCTTTTTGGCACGAACGCTGAAATTTCTGAGTATTGGCACAATAATTACAATGCTGACACAACTTTATATACATGTGACCCAACGTCCAATTTTGCTGATGTCAAAGTGATTCATGTTGTCCAAGAAAAACAGCAGATTGAACCAACACAGCCTGCATAAGCAAAACTAACCCCATGAGTTATCATGGGGTTTTTTATTATTCCTTCACAAAAAATAAGCTGTTGATATCGCAATAATTATTAATTCAAATATAAAATATTATTATTGTGATATAGACATACTTATATAGCCATACTTAGATTGATATACTTAGATACACGATCATAAATACTAATTAATATTTATTATCGTATATATCTTATCAATATTAACTTTAATTATAAATGATTTTATAATATTTATATATAAATGGAAAATACAATATAGTTATGAATATGATTATCTATACATCATACTGCTCAA
>JAFTDU010000070.1 GCA_017454005.1 Desulfovibrionaceae bacterium
AGAAGTGGCAACAAGCCTAAGAGCCGTATGCGGAAATGCCGCAAGTACGGATCCGTGGGGATTGTGGCAGGAAAATAATATAATTTTAGTACCGCAAATACTCTTAAAATTATAAGACTAACTGCCACTTTTACCCGACATGCTTCATATTCATAGCGTGTCACATCATTACATACTGTTAATAATTTTTCAATAAGTTGATCATTAGATTCGATATTATTATCTATAAATTCTTGTAGATAATGTGGAGATTTTTGTGAAAATTTATTGATAAAACTACATAGAGGATTATGTAGAGCAAATTCTAGGAGGTCAAGATCAACAACAAATTTAGATGAGCCTCCTAAAAATCTTGTGGTAGCTGGATTGATTAGACCTGCATATGAACAATTTTTATACGGTAGTATATTAGCACTAAATGGTTGCTTCCAAGTTTCAGGAAAAATTTCAACGAAGAAAAAATTATCTGTAGTGTACATCAAATTTGCACCACTTGCTCCATGGTGCGCAACAATAGTCTTGGCTTTAGAAAATAGATTAATTTGATCATATATTCTCATTCTTTCTGTTGCTATTATGTGATAATTAAGCTTTTGAAACATCTTAATACATTCTGCTTCGTTTTCAGCTTCACGCATTTGTCCTTTAACTCTAGTAATATATATATTTAATGTTTTCTCTGATGATTTATGTTTAATTACATCATTAACAAAATATTCAAAACATTTAATCAAATCATAATTTAATATCTGATAATAATACATATTTGTTACAATACAATTTTTGAGACAATATAATTGATTGTCTTCTAATGTAATTATATTATTAATTTTACAAAGTTTTAATAAATCTGTAAAATAACGAGTTTTTGTTGATGTTATAAAATGCATTTTATCGTTATTTTCACTGATAATTTTGAAATGTTGTGCATATAGTAAAGAAGCAACTCCTTGATATGTTGCATGAGCATAATTATCACCGTATAATGCATCTAGTAAATAAAAGTTTCCCCTTATCAATTTGATTTTTGATTCTTTAATTTTACTAAGCCCATCGCCATGTATTCCACCATTAATTTGCTGCGGTAATGACTTGGAAAAAGGATTATTTAAAATTTTATGATTAAAAATAAACAAATTTTTCACTTTATAAAAGATAATTTGTTGATCATTAGATAGTGCTCACTCTTCATTAGTATTTATATCACACTTTTCACTTTTATAAAGATGAAGTTTCATAAGTTTTACCTACTTTTTTAAATATATTCTTCATCCAGATTATAACTAAGTAATTGTTGTAGTTAAAGTATAAAAATTATTCAAAATATTATTATCTATTTAAATATAATTTAATATATTATATCAATTTTATATTGCATTGATCTTTATAACAATTTGAATAGAAATTAATCACATATGTGATAACATTATAATTTTCGTTATTGTACATAATTTATGTATATAATATTTTTGTGTACTCTAGATCCTTATTTACAAACTTCTAAACGTAGACAAAGTGGTGTTCTCAATCTGCAAGATCAGCAAATTACAAGACACAACATCTATGTACTTTGAGGCTTGCTTTTTGCTTGGTGATGCAGGATAATAAAAAATTCTACATAGTTTTTGCGTGCAGTTTGCCCTTGATATGGCGCAGTCTGCCTTAAGTTTTGTCGCATGCGTTAATTTGCCGTGCAGTGGCGCGTTTAATCTTGCCGCCTCGGCCTTTGGAGCGTTGGGATGAGTGAATATAAAAAAACTTTGAATCTACCTGAAACCCGCTTTCCCATGAAAGCTAATCTCGTACAACGCGAGCCAGGTATGTTGCAACAATGGGCAGATATACATGCCCGCGAACTCATGGAGCAAGCCTCTGGTGCCAAAGGCAGTTTTGTGCTTCATGATGGTCCCCCTTATGCCAATGGGCATCTGCATATGGGCCATGCCCTAAATAAAATTCTTAAGGACATTATTGTAAAGTCCAAAAATATGCAGGGTTATGTCTGCCGCTATGTGCCTGGTTGGGATTGTCATGGATTGCCCATTGAACTCAAGGTGGAGCAAGAGCTTAAGGGGAAGAAAAAAGAGTTACCAACATCTGTTGTGCGTAAATTATGTCGTGAATATGCCATGAAATGGGTGCAGGTGCAGGCAAAAGAGTTTCAACGCTTAGGTGTCTTGGGTGCCTGGGAGGCACCATATTTAAGCATGACCCCAGCTTATGAGGCAGACATTGCCAGGGAGCTAACGCGCTTTGTGGCTAATGGTAGTGTCGTGCGCGATAAAAAGCCTGTCTATTGGTGTTGTTCATGTCACACAGCTTTAGCTGAAGCAGAAGTAGAGTACGCAGATATTGCTTCGCCATCAGTATATGTGCGGTTTCCTTTGCCAGATAACAATGTACAGCGCATTTGGCCGCAAGCCGATCCAAGCAAGTGTAACATTGTAATTTGGACAACCACACCTTGGACGCTACCTGACAACATGGCAGTCTGTGTACATCCAGATTTTGAGTATGTGCTATTTGCCTATAATGATCAGCAATATATAGTAGCTAGTGAACTCTTAGAAGAATGTACCAAGATCTTTGGATTTAGCAATGTAGAGCGCTTGGGGACATGTTTGGGGAAGGATCTTGTAGGTTTAAAAGCCAAACATCCTTTTTATGCAAGGGAATCCTTAATCACTCTAGGCACCCATGTGACTTTAGATACCGGTACAGGTTGTGTACATACAGCACCTGGCCACGGTCGTGAAGACTATGAGGTGGGCTTAAACTATAATTTAGAGATTTATTCGCCTTTAGATGATTCCGGATGTTTTTTGCCTGAGGTAGAATTTTTCGCTGGACAAAATGTCTTTGATGCTAATCCCAAGGTCATTGCCAAGTTACAAGAGGTTGGAGCGCTCTTATTTGCTGGAAAAATTCAGCATTCTTATCCCCATTGTTGGCGGTGCAAAAAGCCAGTCATCTTTAGAGCAACCCCCCAATGGTTCATTAGTATGGCCAAAAATGACTTGCGCACTAAGGCATTAGAGAGCATTGACAAAGCTGTTAGCTGGATTCCTACCTGGGGTCATGACCGAATCTATAGTATGATTGAGTCTAGGCCTGACTGGTGCATCTCAAGACAACGCCAGTGGGGTGTGCCCATTATGGCCTTGCGTTGTACCAACTGTGGCACAGCGTGGAATGATCCTGCGTGGATGTTTGAGATGTGTGATCGCTTTGCCAAGCATCCCCAAGGTTGTGATTATTGGTATGAAGCACCTATAGAAGAGATTGTGCCCCAAAATTTGCACTGCCCACATTGCAATGGCACGCAGTGGCAGAGAGAAGTTGACATCTTAGATGTCTGGTTTGATTCAGGCTCCAGTTGGGCTGCAGTACTAAAGACAAGGCCTGAATTAAGTTTTCCGGCCGATCTCTATTTGGAAGGAAGTGACCAGCACAGGGGTTGGTTCCATAGCTCCCTCCTTGTAGCCCAAGGCACTGAAAATACAGCACCCTATCGCGCTGTGTTGACCCACGGATATGTTGTTGATGGGCAGGGGCATAAGATGTCAAAGTCGGTTGGCAATGTCATTGCCCCGCAAACTTTGATTGACAAATATGGTGCAGAAATTGTGCGCTTGTGGGCTGCCTCAGTCGATTATCGTGAAGATATTCGTTTGTCAGAGCAAATTATCAATCGGTTAGTTGATGCTTATAGACGGATTCGCAACACTTGTAGATTCCTCTTAAGTAATTTGGCTGATTTTACCCTTGATGCTGCGGTACCAATTGAGAAATTGTGTCCTTTAGACCGCTATGCTCTTGATCGCGCTGCACGGCTCCACGCAATTGTCCAACAAGCCTATACAGACTATGAATTTCATAAAGTGTTTCATAGTCTCTATAATTACTGTATTACTGATTTATCAGTACTCTATTTTGATATTGTCAAAGATAGGCTCTATGCTGAGGGCACAAATTCGCTTTTAAGACGCTCGGCGCAAACTGCGCTTTGGGAAATCTTGCAAATTCTTGTGCGGGATTTGGCACCTATTTTATCCTTTACGGCGGAAGAGATTTGGCAATTTATTCCCGCCCATCTAAAAAGTGCTGAGCCAACCGTATTTGCTTTGCAAGAGCGTCCCCTTGAGGCCTTCTATTTAAGCGACAAGGTCTGTGCTGACTGGGCCGCCTTGGAAAAGGTTAGGAGCTGTGTCACTCGCGCCATTGAACCCTTGCGTGCTGCCAAAACCATTGGGCATGCTCTAGATACTGCTGTTACATTGTATCTATCTCAGGATTTACAGACGCAGTTAGCGAGCTTAAATACAGATTTACGGGCCTATTTTATTGTCTCACAATTGCACATAGAGAATTTGAGTGCTGCCCCGGCTACAGCTTGGGTAGATCCAGAAGTCCCAGGAGTAGCTCTTGAAGTAACTAAGGCTCAAGGTGCCAAATGTGCCAGATGTTGGATTTATAGCACAGAACTTGGTACAGATAAGGAGCATCCTGAACTTTGTCCACGCTGCACATCTGTTATTCAAGGTAAGTAGGTTTTTGTGAAGCGAAGTTATATGCTTTTAGGTGGCATAGCGGGTGTTTTTTTGTTGCTGGATCAAGTGACCAAACTTGTTGTCACTGCAAAGATCCCAGAATATAGTTCGCTAGAAATCATTCCTGGGTGTTTAAACCTAGTCAATGTGTTAAATCGCGGCGCCGCTTTTGGTTTTCTCAATCGTTCCGATATAGAATGGCAGTTCTGGCTCTTTTTGCTGGCAACATTTCTTGCTGTGGGCGCCATTCTATATGTAGCACGCACCTTGCAAGAAAAAGCTATTCTCCTACCTTTAGGCCTTGGCTCTATTTTAGGAGGAGCTTTGGGGAACTTGATTGACAGGGTGCGCATGCGAGCTGTGCTCGATTTTATTGATGTGTATTGGCGTGATTGGCATTGGCCTGCCTTTAATGTAGCCGATACAGGCATCTGCATTGGTGCATTTTTAGTGTGCTATGTCTTGTTTTTTGAAAATAAACCTGCTTCTGCGCGAAAATAATTATGCTAACACTTCTTGTGCCAGGGTATTTACTGTGGCATAAGAAGTGTTGCTGTCCTAAGTAGAGCAGTTTTTTTCTGTGCACCAAACAGCATCTTTAAAGAGAGACACTTGGCCAAGCCAAGTGCTAAAGAATATTATGCAATTTTCCTGGTGGTATGTGCTCATTGCAGTTTTACCCTTGCCCAATTTGTGGAGCATCTGGCATATTTGGAGTCATGAATTTGCCTCTTTCCAGCAAAAAGTGGGTTGGCTGTGTTTTGTGGTCTTTGTGCCAGTTCTTGCTGGTTTGATTTATATTTTTTATGGCAAGCGTTTTGCTTTGCAAAAAATTAAACGAGCTGCCTAAACTCTTAGTGTAGCTTTTAAAATTGGTCGCTTGAACCAAATTTGGAGGGCAGTGTTTAGCTTTATTCAAGGGTAAACGCTGAAGGTTTGATGCAGAAATTTTGCTTTCTTCCTTTTGGAGTAGCACTTCTTGGTGCCACGCTTGTTACCGGATGTGTTGGGTCTAGAAATACGGCGCTTGAAGAACAAGTCCAGCTACAGAATATGCAATTGCGGCAGATGCAGCCAGCCCAGGCCGATGCTTTGAATCAGTTACAAGCTTTGCGCCAAGAATTGAATGAGATTAAAGGGCAATTGGATGAGCTAAAAGATGTGGGGGGCGCTAAAGCTTTGGCCGGGCGCGTCAGTAAGCATGACACAGCCCTGCGTCAAGTTGAAACCAGTATGGCGATGGATTTGAATTTGGGGGATCCGCAACAACCTAGAAGTGTGCCCCCACAGCCTGGTAGTATGCTCCCTGTAACACCTGTGCCAACGCAAACTTCTGTCCCAGGCTCCTATGGGCAACCGTTAGTAGCAGCAGCTGCTGCGCCCCAACTCCCTGAGGGCGTGCAGCCTTGGGGAGGCAGTACGCCGCAAACAGCGCAAAGTGCCGCCCAGCCGCCCTCCGAAAGCACTTGGGGCAAAGCCACCCCCCAAGTCCAAGAACCTAAAACCCCACCCAAAGAATTATCTTTGGCGCTGTATGATGCAGGTTTAAATGCTTTCAACTCCCGCAATTATGCTGAAGCCCAACGATCCTTTTCAGATTTTATAGATAATTATGCGGGGCATTCTCTTGTGCCTGATGCACAGTATTATTTAGCTGAATGCTATTTTCAAAAAAATCAATTTTCGGATGCTGCTTTAGCTTATGATGTGGTTATAAATAAATATAACAAATCGTCAAGAGCTCCGGCTGCCTATTTAAAGCAGGGGATTTGCTTTAGTAAAAGTGGTCAAAAAGCTGCAGCTCAAGCCCGCATGCAAGAGTTGATTAAAAAATATCCAAAATCTCCAGAAGCAGCACGTGCTAAGAATTTTTTGAAAACCAATGCTTAATGTGGTGTTGATTTCTCTTTCTGTATTTCTTGAATATTTTTGAGGTAGGTATAAGCATGGGCAATCAGTCGAGAGAGCCAATTTATAAGCAATTAAGCACTGACATGCGTGCGAGTTTAAAAGATATTTATCAACAAATATCTTCAGCTTCTTCCACAGATGGTCGTAAAAAAGAGCCAGAAGCAAGAGCCTTAGTTTTAGAAGCTACGTCGCAATTGGATGAAGTGTTGAAATCTACAGAAGAAGCAGCCTCCAATATTCTAGAAATTATTGAACGCAATGAGTTTAATCAAGAAGAGACTCAAAAAATCTTGCAGCAAATCCGTACTGAAGGCTGTTCTGAAGCGAAGCTTGCTAGGCTAGATGCTATCAATAAACAATTAGGCGAAGATTTAACCAATTTGACCTTGCAGTTAAGCTTCCAGGATCTCACAGGTCAACGTATTAAACGGGTTGTTAATGCATTAAATAAAATTGAAGATACAGTAGTAAACTTATATATTACTTCAGGCTTGATCATGGAAGGCGCGGAAAATGATCCGCAAAAAGATGCGACAGAGTTGAAAGCAGAAGCTGCCCAAGCTGTAGAAGAATTTAAAAATAAGCGGGTCACATCCGAATTGAAAGGTCCTGACGCAAATGGCATGTCGCAATCAAGTATTGATGATATGTTAGCCCAATTGGGAATGTAATGATCTTTCTATATATCAAGATTTTTCTGTATATATAATGCATGTATAACATAGCTATATAGGTTCGATACCGTAGTAGCATGGATCGATAATAGTGGATTTATACGTTTATGTGCTCTTTTGAAGTCTATAACAGCCAATTATAATGAATGTTACTTTTAATTAACGATTTGTAAGATCACGTTAACAAAAGTGAGCTTACAAATCGTTTTTTGTTACGCTGTCACAGATATTCATGAAATGTGAGCCACTTATTTTTTATAACTATTGACTTCCGAAAATGTTTTGATGTATTTTTTTTGTACGCAAGAACCATATAATTCTTTGTATATACGTATGGAGATTAACTATCTAAAGAAAAATTGTATAGAGTGACTATAGAATAAAATTAAAAGATAATTACAAATGAAGTTTAGTCTCGAAATCATAAGCCAACAATATAAGAAGTAATAGAGAACATTAGCA
>JAFTDU010000006.1 GCA_017454005.1 Desulfovibrionaceae bacterium
AATATAAAAAAAGATATTTCAAGAGTTAAAATTGGTGTGCTACAAAAGTTTCACACCTAAAAGTATATAGAAAAAGTAAAACTATTTATCTTAAAAAACTGTTAGAGCTAGGTTCTAGCAGCAAGCTCACAAACTTAAATTACTAAGTTAATCTGTCAATAATATATTGTAGAGAATATTTTTTGCACGATTTATTAAAATATAGAAAACAATATGCATAAGTTACATATTGATAGACATATTTATAGACATACATCTTTTAAAACATTATTAATAATCTTATGCTTTTTAATTATATTAATAAATATAACAATTCGCACATTTGTTTTACTTTATAAATAGCTCTTTATATATAAATAAAATATATAATCGTATCAATATATATAGAGTATCGTACAATATGCTAAATATATTAATATCAAGTATTGATTGTTCTTTCATTATTGCATTTTTTATTATTTTTATAATATAATTTACAACAAATAATATTCTATCAATATATCATGCATTAATATTTAAATGTGTACAACAATTAGATATGCTTGTAAACAAAAATGATATGCTAAGTACGCCAATATATTACATATTAGTAAGCTAAATTTGTGTGTAGAGCTACTGTAAGTTACTGCAAAAAATCTCTGTAGAGATCTAGTGTACCATATTTATTTTAAAATTATTATATGTTTTACTATAAAAAAAAGTGCATGATTAATTTATTTTAGTTCTCAACACATCCAACACATGTGCCCACTTAAAAATATCAGTTTTGCCGAAGGCTGTGCGCTTTTGGCAAAAGTGACGAAAAGTGATGATTTTTTACGCCGTAAAAAACATTTGCATGCAGCGATTCTGCTACCTGACATGACATCAGTGCTCACTCTGCAAGCCTCGGTAAAATTCAACCACAGTTTTTGCTATGCAATGGCCTCTAAGACCATACATTTCCCTAAGTTCCAATTGCGAACCATGTTCTACAAAAGTATCAGGAATGCCTATACGTTTGACATGTATGTCAGTTAAGAGATTGTGGTCACTCCATAACTCTAAGACTGCGGAACTAAAACCGCCTGCTAACACGCCATCTTCCACAAAAATACAGCATTTAAACCGTACAGCTAAGTCAAGTAAGGCTTCTGCAGGTAAAGGTTTGATCCATATGGGATCAAAAACTAATGGTGTAAATCCCAGCTCTTTTTGAACCAAGCGTGCCGCTTCCATGGCTGGATGTACCCTGTTCCCGCAGGCCACAATGGCGATCTTCTCCCCCTCTTGAACCTCTTCACCAACCCCACAGGGCAAAAGGCGTAACTTAGGCTCAAGATCAACCCCAAAGCCCACGCCACGCGGATAACGCAATGCACAAGGCGCCTGTAATTGAATACTTGTATATAAGGCGTGGCGCAACATATTCTCATCGCGTGGGGCGATAAGATGCATGTTAGGGATATGCCGTAAATAGGCTAAATCAAACATGCCATGATGGGTGGCTCCATCTTCCCCAACCAATCCAGCACGATCAATGCAAAAGGTCACAGGCAGATTTTGCAAACACACATCATGAATTACTTGGTCGTAGCTGCGCTGCAAAAAGGTTGAATAAATAGCAACCACAGGTTTGAAGCCTGTAGCAGCTAAGCCCGCAGCAAAGGTGACCGCATGTTGTTCACAAATACCCACATCAACGAAGCGCTCTGGCAAAACTGTACGGAATAAATCGGTGCCTGTGCCCTCAGGCATGGCCGCTGTTATGGCAATGATATTCGGATCTTCTTGCGCCAACTTGACCAAGGTTTCGCCAAAGACTTGGGTAAAGGTCGCAAAATGTTTTTTATCAACACTGCGCCCAGAGGTTTCAGGTAAGAAGGAACTGACCCCATGATATTTGGTGGGATTTTTTTCAGCTGGTGCAAAGCCTTTACCCTTGATGGTGCGCACATGGAGGAGCACAGGCCCATCTTCCACACTTGCCGCCATCGCTAAATTCTTTTTTAAGGCCGCTAAATCATGCCCATCTACAGGTCCAATATAGGTAAAATGCAAGGCCTCAAAGAGCATGCCTGGAGTAAAAAAGGATTTGAAACTCCATTCACCGCGTTGGGCATACAGGGCTAAATTCTCACCAATATGCGGAATCGAGCGCAAAAAATGCAGTAAATTGCGTCTCTTTTGCCGCATCCACTGGCTCGACAAGGTGCGACTTAAAATTAAGGACAAGGCTCCCACATTAGAAGAAATCGACATTTCATTGTCATTCAAAATCACAATGAGGCGTCTTGCCATGTGGCCAGCTAAATTCAGCCCCTCAAAAGCCTCGCCTGCTGTCAAAGCACCATCACCAATGACAGCGACCACATGGTGAGATGCCCCACGTAAGTCGCGAGCCATAGCCATGCCTAAGGCTGCCGAAATGGAAGTGGATGAATGTCCCACGCCAAAATGATCGTAAGGACTCTCAGCGATCCTGGGAAACCCTGACAGACCGCCCAAGGTGCGCAAAGTAGCAAATTTATCTTTGCGTCCTGTGAGAAGTTTATAGGCATAACTTTGATGCCCAACATCCCAAATAAGTTTATCTTCTTCCATATTAAAGGTCGCTAACAGTGCCAATGTTAATTCTACGACCCCTAAGGAAGGCGCCAAATGACCGCCGTTGTGCGACACAACTTGCACGATCATATCACGAATTTCATGTGCTAACTGCTCTAATTCTTCATTAGATAGTTTGGCTACATCTCCAGGTTGTTGCAGAGAATCAAGAATATGCTGATCCATTAAGTATCTCAAATTCTCTAGTAATTATATAACTACAGAGAAATATTTCTCGGTTATTCGTTTTAATATTATGAGACAGCGTTCTCATCGTACCAATCAATGTATGAAGCTGATTTGGACTTTCCAACAAAAAATACTTATTTGTCAGAATCAATTCACAATAATCTTATATAAGTAAATCTATCAAAATAAAATTCTAAATTGTCTGACATTTTATTAATTGTAAATGTTCGTATGCAGGATCATGATAATAAGCTAAGCATCAACTAACAATTTAGTCATATTTATTGTTTAATAAAATTTAATCTGTAATTTTTTTTGCAGCAAATTATCAGCAAAAGCATTTGTTATATTGTTTCTTCATCTTATTAAGAAGAGTATTATCATCTAACTATACGAATTGTAACATAATAAAATCAAAAGTAATCATAACGCATACTTACAGCATTATTAGATGATGTGTTGGAAACTCAAGAAACATATATTAAATGTATGCTTATAAGTTATCTATTTGCTGTAGATTAAATAAGCTTAATATTTAGAAAAGAATCGTCGTAATACCGACAGCACCAAGAGATCTTTCTAGACCTAACACACATAATAGTAAATATCTGTGTCCTAAAAAAAATAACAGACTACAGTTTCGATGACATAAAGACTCAAGAAGTGTAATCTATCTAACTTACTACATAAAGCACTCTAAATAGATTTGACCTCAAGCACAAAGCAAAGCTCTAATCAATTAAGATAAGTGTGCAGTTCACAAAATGTGCGTCTTACACATTCATGTATTACTAAAGATACAAGTAAAAATGTAGAACCTTGATCTTAAAACATTCTTTGATACAGATAATCTATTAATGATTGAGTTGATATTTTTGTATCGCTACTTTAAAAATAAGATATGTGCTAGACATTCAAAAATTTTGTGTAATATAATATTTTGCTTATAAAGAATTGCGTGCATTTACTTGTACAGCCAGATATATGCGTTAAATTTAATATACATGAATTTAGCCAAATTCTACATTATGCTGATTGCAAAATAAAGTAAATAATACACAATTTGCTTAACACTTAAGACAACAATCACACAGAACAAGTGTGTATTATCGGCACAAGCTGACTGTATTAGTCAAATCTTGCTCAAATCCTTATTTTAACTTTGTTGTGAAATTCGTGAACATTGATACATGTTTTCGATATTGCAAAACATGTTTATTTCCTGATTACTGTTAATCATGCACAAGCTTTTTACGTCTTATAAAGTATGAGCTAAATGTCCAAAATGTAAAGATGATCATAATATTTTTTAAATAGTATTATAACTTACATGCATTAGTTAAAAATATATTTAATAATACTTTCAATATTTATGGTCAATCTATTCTATAATTACATGCTTAATATGAGATAGAATATATACTTCATTTCCAGCTGGTCTTGTCTTTAACAAGAACAAGCTGGAAATTTTAAAAGTATATACTTGTATCAACTTTTGTAAAGTAGATTCCTTTAATATATCATGATCTAAATCACAACTTCACAAAAATTTTAATTTAAATATACCAAAAACTTAAATTACGTAGACTTTTGCAACAATTTTCTAGCAGGATTTCACTTACTTCACACGTTCTACAACATATTGTGCCAAATATACCAAGAGAGCTTGATCTTCGCCCGTATAATCTTGCAAGGCTTTTTGAGCAGCTTGACTATGATTGTGTGCTTGCACTCTACTTTCTTCTAGTCCACACAACAGAGGATAGGTTGTTTTACCATTGTCGCGATCACTATGCACAGGCTTGCCCAATGTCTCAGGATCAGCAACCTCATCTAAAATATCATCGACAATCTGAAACGCTATACCTAATTCTGCGCCATACTGACTTAAGGCCCCATAGAGATTGCGATCATCAGATCCCAATAACACGCCACTAGTACAACTAGCCCGCAACAGAGCGCCTGTTTTAAGCCGATGCAGATGCTGTAAATCCTTTAATTGCACATCTCTAGTGCCTGTCCACTCCATATCCAGTTCTTGCCCGGCACACATGCCCTCTGGCCCGGCAGCAGTAGCAATTTCCCGTAAGGCTAAGAGACACTTACCTGGCTCAACCCTTGCTTCTGTCATCAAGCAAAAAGCCTCGGTCAACAAGGCATCCCCAGCCAACAATGCCGTGGCCTCGCCAAAAGCTTTATGATTAGACGGCTTGCCCCGTCTTAAATCATCATTGTCCATGGCTGGCAAATCATCATGAATCAAAGAATAGGTGTGGATCAATTCAATGGCAGCCGCAAACGGCAAAACAGCATCAGGCTGACAACCTGCCAAAGAGGCTGCAGTTAAACACAAAACCGGTCGCAACCGCTTGCCACCGGCCAGTAAACTATATTCCATGGCTTGCCGAAGCTTGTCAGGGATGTTTTTTGTCTGCAAGCAGGTGCCAAGATAGGCATCGATAGACTTGCACCGGGCGGAAAAAAGTTCTTTGAGAGCGATCGTAGCTATTGAAGATGAAGTGTGTGTAACCATAAGAATTTAGGCAAAAAAGTTAAGGGAAAACAAAAGAAAGCTTAAAAAAAGTTACACTCATTCCAAAGCAAGAGTTAATCTGCGTAATATAATATTCTAACACACAAACATTTATTTAGCACATAATCTGATATCGTTAAAAGACTTCTACAAAGATATTATGTACTCATAGCAATAGACTTAACAATACATGATTAAGCATTTTGGACTTGTGTTAATTCTAAAGCTTTTTCTTCTTCATTCTGCCAAATAGTCAACTGATGTTGTGCTTCATTTAACATGGTGCGACAGGCTTTTGCGCATTCCACACCTTCTTTATACATATCCATACCTTTCTGTAATGAAAGGTTACCTGAATCAAAATTTTTCACAATTTCTTGTAAACGTGCTAATTTTGTTTCAAAATCATCTAAACCTTGTTCACTCATACGTGTCTTCCCCATTCCTTATTTTTTTTCGTCTATGGCTTTCGATTGTGCATGCTCTTGAGTATGCATGATATCTTGAACCTTAGCAGCAATTTGCCCATCAGCAAGATGAATCTTTAAATCCTCACCTTGAGATGCTTGCTGCACAGAGGTGATAATTTTGCCTTCAGCGCCTTCAATAATGGCATAGCCGCGCTTCAATAATGCTGTGGGTTTCTTACTTTCAAGGAGTGCCAGCAATTTTTCAAGGCTATTAGTTTCTGTCTCAAGTTTTTTGGTCATGCGTTGCCCAAGAAACATCACGCCTTGAGCTAGCACTTGCAGTTTATTCTGCAAAAGTACTTTGACATTACGGCGTAATTTGTCTTGTGCCACATTAATTTGCATAGCCTTATTTTTTAAAGTCTCGGCAGTGACAGTTTGTGCCAATTGATGTTCCAACTGCTGCAAGTGTGCACCCTTGTGGGTTAACCAATTACGTATCTGCAAATGAAACTGTTGCACTAAATTTTGTAACCGCTCTTGCATCATCTGCAACCGTCTAGCAGGCGAGGCTAAGCGCAACACCTTCTCAAGATGGGCCAAATTATGTTCGGCACGCGCTATGTGGCTCTGCATACTACGCGTTAATTGCATATGTAGGGTGTGTACTTGGGCTGCCAAATCGGTGCGTACACTCCATAAGAGCACTGCAGCTTCCGTAGGTGTAGCTGCCCGCAGATCTGCTGTTAAATCAGCCAAAGTAAAATCAATTTCATGGCCTATGCCTGCCAAGACAGGAATCCTAGACTCATAAATGGCTTTGGCCACGGCTTTGTCATTAAAGCACCACAAATCTTCCAACGACCCGCCCCCGCGAATAATCACGAGCACCTCCGCCCAATTTTGGGCATTGGCCATTGCTATGGCCTGGGTCAATTGCGGTACAGCTTCAGCCCCCTGTACTAGGGACGGAAACAAGCGAATCTTAGCACTGAGGCCACGACTTGCTGCCAGCCTACAAAAATCACAGATGGCAGCACCCCCTGGCGCGGTAATCAAGGCCACACGCCGCGGGTTTTTGGGAATTGGGCGTTTGCGTTCCTTGGCAAAATAGCCCCAGCTGGCCAGTTCTTTTTTTAAGCGTTCAAATTCTGCGGCTAAATTTCCCACACCTGCCTGCAGAATATAGCTGACCACAAGCTGATATTCACCGCGCGGTTCATAGAGAGAAATCTTGCCAGCACAAATAAATTTGCCACCTTGCTGCAAATCCTCGAGGTCTGCATGTTGATAGGGTTCAATGACCTCACCTGTGTGGGGATTGTGGTCAATACTTTTGGCCTTTTGGCGGCTACCTTGAAACCACACACATTTCAACAGTGCTTTGGCATCGGTTAAATTAAAATAACAGTGGCCACTGCTCGCCATTTTGCAGGTATTGGGGGCAATTTCACCTTGAATCATCACATCATTGTAAGCTTCAAGATGCTCTTTCAACTCTTGAGTAAACTGCGAAACGGTCCAAGGTTCTGTAAAGTGGGTTATTAGCTGCCTGGTCGCTGATGTATGCAATGTCTTGGGTTTAACAGTGCTACCCTTTAGATTAGCATTAAGCACGATTCTATCCTACAGCTGGCTTGATGGATGCAGTCCAATTATCTATGACCTGCTTCTGATAGTCTTGAAACGCAGTAGCAAAATCGGCAAGGGGCAACTCTACTTTGCTGCCATGGCGAGCCTTACATTCAACTATGCCCTTTGCAAGACTCTTCTTGCCCAAAGCTAATTGTAACGGAATACCTAACAAATCGGCATCCTTAAACTTAACGCCTGGCCGTTCATCACGGTCATCTAGCAACACTTCTACGCCTAAATCTTGCAGAATTTTATAGATCTGCTCAACCTGCTCGGTGACAGTGGGATTACTTGCATCCAAATTCAATAAGACGCAAGTAAAGGGGGCAATGCTTGGAGGGAAAATGATCCCTTGGTCATCGTGCAGTTGCTCAATGCAGGCCGCCATAACACGTGAAATACCAATACCATAGCATCCCATCAACATGTTCGAAGATGTACCGGCTTCATTAAGGAAGGTGGCTTGCATGGGTGAACTATATTTCTCGCCAAGCATAAAGATGTGCCCCACCTCAATGCCACGCGTTAACATCATCTTCCCACCACATCTAGGACAAGGATCTTCTGATGTGATGTTGCGAACATCAGCATATGCTGTGATATTAACATCACGCTCCAGATCTACATGCTGCAAATGTAAATCCTTCGCATTGGCTCCTGTCACATAATCTGTAGAGCCTTGTAAGGCATAGTCAGCATAAATCGGGACATTTTGTAGGTGCACAGGACCAGCAAAACCTAAGGGGGCCTGCGTCACTTTTTCTACCACCTCTGCCGGAGCTAACTCTACACTATTAGCGTGCAAAAGATGCTGTACTTTGACGAGATTAACCTCATGATCACCACGCACTAAGACTGCTATGGGTTTAGCATCGACCAAGAGTAACATGGTTTTAATTACTTGCGTTTCCGAAACGTTAAGCAGCTTAGCTATATCATGTACAGTATGCATATTAGGAGTTGGGCATTCTACATAGGCAGGACATGTCTCATGGACAATCTGCGCATTATGCACAACTTCGGCACGTTCTACATTCGCTGCATAGCTACAATGGTCACAATAGGCAATGGTATCTTCACCAGCCGCAGCCAAGACCATAAATTCATGGGAAAAATTGCCTCCAATGGACCCGGTATCGGCTTCCACCGCCCTAAATTGGACGCCTAAACGCGTAAAAATACGCTGATACGCTTCATACATTAATTGATAACTTGTCTCGGCGCCTTTGAGATCGGCGTCATAAGAATAGGCATCCTTCATAATGAATTCACGTCCCCGCATTAAACCAAAGCGGGGTCTGATTTCATCACGAAATTTAGTATGCAACTGATAGAGACGCAAGGGCAATTGCCGATAAGAGCGCACTTCCCCCCGCACGAGATCGGTCATGACCTCTTCATGGGTGGGGCCTAAACAATAATCTCTGTCATTGCGGTCTTTAAAGCGCAACAGTTCTTTACCATAGTGCTCCCAACGCCCGGTCTCCTGCCATAAATCACCTGGCTGCACAATAGGCAATAACACTTCTTGAAAGCCTGCCCGATCCATTTCTTCGCGCACAATGGATGCAATCTTCCGTAATACACGCAACCCCATGGGCAAATATGTATATAAACCAGCTGTTAGCTTACGAATCATCCCAGCCCGTAGTAACAATTTATGACTCACTACCTCAGCTTCGGCAGGAGTTTCTTTCAGAGTTGGAATGTACATAGAAGAAAAACGCATGTTGATGAATCCTCTTACTGCACTACTTTAGCAGTCGCTTACCGACAAGATTGAAGCCAGGTCAACTACCATACACTAAAGGGTTGTTGCTTGTAACTCTCTTGTAGTACATATTTCAAAACTACTACATGAGGTTACTATTGACATTAGTATGGCTGCCGTAACTGTAAGATAGTTAAGTTCAAGCCTATACTTGCATCCTTAAAATAATAACCACATTTCTTTACAAGTGAACAGATAAATATTTTGATCACGTATCGCGGATCCACTATGAACAGAGAAGACTTGTACAGGATAGCATTTATAAATAATTATCATTAAAGAGCAAGGGTTTCGTTTACTCAATAATTGCGTTATTTTTATTAATTAGATTTATTTTGCAAGAGTTATATATCACATTTGCTATGCAGTGTTTAAGTAAATTCAGTGTGTACAGCAACTTAAATAAAATCAAATAGACACTTGTGCAGGTAAAAGAGTATATATAGGATTATAGTATGCTTTTTAACAGAACTAGCACATTTAATTACCAGAAGTACTAATCTAACTTTTTACTATCAAATAAAATGTATCATTTAAATAAGCGTACGTGGAGATCAAATTGCATACATCATGATGCAGACACTTAACTTTATCAACTCACACAGTACTTGCTAAACAAAGCAGTCTTGTACACTAATTATTAGATACCAAAAAATGCAGTGCTGGGTCGCATATAAGGCCAGTAACTTACATCTCTAACGCACAAATTTTTACCTTAGATTATTGAATTAGTATGTACAAAATAGCTAATGAATACATAAATAAATGTTGTTTAAGTTAAAACATTTATCTAATAGTCAATAACTCTTTATGTAGGACTTGTTATGTGTACTCAAGAATATTTTTGCTTGCTTTAAAAAATTACGCTAAATCTAAGAGTTATGCTTATAATTTAGTGAAAAATATCATTAGTAATATTAAATAGTAATAACAAAAATAAATAATATTAATATATCTTAAATTCCCGCGATTTTCTAACTAGGCCTTATTTGACGTGGGGCATTTCTAACTATATGTACCGTTAAGCTAGAGAATACGGCGATTTTCGTTCTAACTGCAACCATCTCGAATATTTTTTGGAGCCTAGATCAAATTTTTTTTCTTCAATTTTTTACACCCAAATTACCACATTATTTTTTCAAGTCTCTTAATCGAGGAGTGAAAATGAACGTATCTTATATTTTTAAACACGGCATTGAGT
>JAFTDU010000071.1 GCA_017454005.1 Desulfovibrionaceae bacterium
CTGATACATAAACAAGCATTACAACAGTATTGCTACACTAATATGATACTTATATACCTAAATGAATGTTTAGTGGATATCTATATATGCTGATGTGCGCCTAAAAAGCGTAAAAATCGACCCGTCCGCACAGCCGGAAAAAATTCAGATAAAGTTTGACCTTTACCGCTTAATAAAGATTTCCCAAGAGCTCCTGCAAACGCTCCTGTATACGCAATCATTACACCTGTTTTCTCCTGATAAGCCTTATGAGCTGGATGCATAGCCTCAGCTAAGCCGCCACACGACCAAACATGTAAGACCTTTGATTGTCTTTCTGCCGATTGTCTTTCTGCTGCTATAGCTTCGCTGTTAGAACCGGCTAAAGCAGCTGCAGCACCGCCCATGACCAATCCTTTTAAAAATGTTCGACGATCATTTGTCATGAATGCTCCTTAAAAATTACCCAAAAATAAACTTGGCTGATTCAAAGCAGTCTTAGATTCTAAACTAAATTTCTTATACTAACAGATATCAGATATCGTATATCATATACATAGAGAACAGCTTTTAAATATTCATTAATTTGTAACGTGCACATATTACATTTTTCTGATATTATTTAGTACTTTATTCAAAAATTTATAGATCACATAAAATATCAAAAAATGTAATTTAATCATTATAAATTATTATGCAGTATATTTTTATCTCCAATCAAATTTATCTAATAACATCTATTATTAGAGATCATGATATTATTTTCTTTTGTCAATTTTTATTTTGGTAATTTATAACTATATAGAATGTATGATTTAAGCTTAATTTAGATAAACAATTTAAATTAATTAAAATTAATACAAGATTATCATATCATAAATCTATACTTTAATTTGCTGTAATGTAAGTTTAGTATATGCACACATTAAAATTACGTTTAACAGAATTTTAATGTGTGCATATTGCTCATAATGTGTTGCAAAAAAAGCATTATAGAGATTTTTTCTTTCTCGATATATTCTATGCAAAAGTCAAATCAGGGTTAAGCCAGCATTTCGAGAAAGGCTTCAATGCGGATGCGCAATTGCTCAGTGTCGGAAGATGCATAGTCAGTGACAATCTGCAAGAAGGGTAATTTGAGCTTTTCCTGCACGTCCTGGCGCAGTGACCATGATTCAACATCGTAGGTCTGACAGCCTTGCCAGGTAAGATCAACAACCGCGTCAACTGCAAAGTCGCTGGCAAGGTTTGCAACAGCCTCAAAACGACCTGGATTGGGTGACATAACCGCACAGGGAATGTCTAAGGATCTTGTGGCCAAGATATCAAGAGCATTGCCTGACGCTTCTGGGTGATTGCGTACTTTTTTGTAGCAGGTACAATTGTCAATACACACCACACGCGCACCACATTCTTCCAAAAGTGCCACAACCTTGTGCGAGCCCATGCCTGTAGGAACACCAGTGACAAGAATGCGGGGCCGCTTTTTTTCTTCTCTAGTATTTTTGAGGGCTGAAATCTCCTCATAAATTTGATCAAGCTCGCGAATTCTTTCATCAAAGACAGGCAAGAAGGATGCCCGGAAACAGATTTCGAGCAGTTCCATGCCGCTTAGCGGGGCTGGATCCTGTTTGCTAAGGTCAAGAACGCGTTTCAGAGCAAGGCGAAAGCGTTCCACAAGATCAATGGCTGCCATGAGCTTTTCTTCGGTAATGGTCACATTAAATTGGGTCTCTAGGCGCTCCTTGTAGAGCTCAAGTTGCCGCCGCCAAAAACCTGCGCCTTCGGCATCTTGCGCCTGCGGCAGCTGCAGCACGTAGACAGGCTTATACTTATTGAGCAGCTCAAACATTTTTTTCTTGCCGTCGCAAGTGGTATCAGCCACCACGATATCTGAAGCAGCAAGGTATGGACAGCTGTCCTGTAAGGCAAAACCAAAGCTACTCTTGATGAGTGGACAAAGAATGCGCGGCAGCATCGCCTCTGCAGCTGGAATGGAATCGTTCTTGGTACCGCACAATGAGACAGGGATTGCGTCTGCTGCCAGCACAATTTCTAGTGGCGTATAGATACAGTATTGACCGACTACGTGTGTACCTTTGGCCTTGGCCTCTTGAAGACGTAGGACATTACGGTCAGTTAGACTGCGAAAGGCTTCTAAGCTTTTAAATGACATAGCTCACGAGCTCCTTAATATGAAGAGAATGAAAGTGATAACTTGCGTCCTTTGATATGACAGATTGAACAAAATTATTCTTTGCTGTGATGTGTGCTTAAAAAAATATGTTTAAAGATCAGCACATATGGTGTATAGAATTATGCGTGCGCCTAACACTTCTTATGCACATAGTGTTAAAGCTTCTTATATGCGCCCTACCCTTTTCTGCTTGACGCTGTGTCATACTTTTATAAAAGTATGTTTAGAGACAGTGTGCACAAACTTTTTGCACTTATTTAAGCGTGCTCAAAAAAATTAAAGTCTTCGAGATTACTTCAATTTTTCACTAACTACATAGATAAATTATATTTATATTATTGATGTAATGTAATATCATTTAATTTACTATATTATTGAAAATAATTTATGTTAATATGGTAACAAGTATAATTAAAATACCAAAATAATAAAAATATATTATAGACAACTATTAAATATAAAATATTGCATTTTACTACTTATGCTATATCGTGCTAGATTTTAGGCAGTATCCTTATTTTAACTATATCATAAAAAAAATACTTATCTCATATTACGTTTAAAGAAAAAGTTTGAACGTCATTGTGCCAAAGCAAAGATTGTCCTTAACATTTTCATGAAGCCATTAAAAAATATCTGTGCACAATAATAATTTTGATAAGTACAAGATAAAAAAGATAAATAAGATTATGTATATTGATCAAGATGTTGATTTTAGTGCTAAAACCGTTTCTAAAATATTTAAGAGTAATTGCTTATATTGCTCATTCGCATAAAATTACACTTGCCCTATTTAAGGTTTGCTGCCAATAAGGCCGCGCCCAAAGCTCCGATATATTGGGGATACTCTGGGACAAATACTGGCACACCAAGCTCATTTGACAAAATCGTGGCGCAGACCGAACTTCTCGCAAGCCCACCTGTGAACACACAGGTCTGTGGCATGGGAAAACGTGCCGCAAGGGCATGAATGCGCCGCGCAATAGATTGCAGCACACCAGCTGCTATGGCTGCTTTATCTGTTCCTTGAGCCAAAAGACCGATAATTTCTGTTTCTGCGAAAACAGCACACATACTTGTGATAGCGCAAGGCTTTTGCTCTGCCGCACAGGCACACATGTCACCTATCTCGACACCAAGTATACCGGCAACGGTTTGCACAAAACGTCCTGTTCCGGCCGCGCATTTGTCGTTCATGACAAAGTCACTCACCATGCTATTCTGCACCCGTATGACCTTGCTATCTTGCCCGCCAATATCAATGACAAGCCCTACATTGGGGAATAGATGAGCCGCACCTTTAGCGTGACAAGAAATTTCTGTGATGTTTTTATCAGCAAAGGGAAAGGCGACACGACCATAACCTGTTGCTACGATGACATTTGCACGAAGGCATCCTGCGTCTTTTAAGGCCATTTGCAAGACATTTTCAGCACTTTCACGTGGATTCCAACCCGTGGGAAGTGTTGCTCTTGCAACCACTGCAAGGTGTTCACTTTCTAAGAGTACGACCTTGGTTGCCGCAGATCCTGCGTCAATTCCTGCGAAAATCTTTTGCTGCATATACATTCCTGATGTATGCATGAAATTAGGCTACACGGTTAGACTAAAGAGATATAGGGATATTGGGGGATTATTTGCAGAAAAAAAACCGCGCTACGTGTACTGTAGCGCGGTTTTTTGGCAGATGGGAGGCGTGCAAATAGGAGAGATAAACAATATGCTTATCCCCTCAGCAAATACATAGTAGACGTCCAGCCCACCTGCACGCGAAGTCAGGTGAAGCCTAGGTCGTTTGCTCGACAGACAGTATTTGTAAAGGGAGAATATTGCATAGTTGTCTGATTTGGGAAAAAGAGAAGCTTCTTTTGGGTTGAGGCTAAATGATAGATGTGTTTTTTTACATACGCTATGCGCTTATTTTTTTCAAGGATTTCTGTCTCCCCCAATATGCCGATATTTAAGAAAAAAGATCCCCGTGCTTTAACGGATTATCTACACGGGGAGCAAGTATCGGCATTTATTTTAGGCCGCACACAGCTCATCATCGGCTTACTTAAACACAGATTTGGTACCCTCGGACATATTTGATAGCGCCCAGCGTTTCATGCGCTCTCTTACACGAACGTAGATGCGTGTGGTTTCTATGTGCGAGTTGCCGAGGCAATCTGAAAGGGCCAGCATAGACACGCAGGCTTTAAGCAGCCGCATGGTACGCGTTAGGCGACACCATTGCCTTGAGCTCTTAGGTTTGCCAAAGATGCGTTAAAAAAACTTTCGAGAGTAGGCGAGGCAAATTTAGTCGTATAGTTCATTTTATCACTCTGAAAGCATGATTATTTATGCATAGTTATGCAAGGCTTTATGCATTGCGTTCCAGGATTGACGCAACCTTGGAGTTAGTTTTATGCATAATTATGCAAGCGGCCTCTCAATTATGCATTTTATGCACTGCCTAGGTTGTACATAAATCGCAGCATTTACTTTAGGCCCAGTTTTTTCAAGCTTTCTGCTCACTATGCTTTGGTCAACTTTGAGTTCTCTCGCAATTTCTTCTTGACTAAAGCCCAAGCCCCAAAGCTTTTGAAGCAGTTCTTTTTCGCCATCTTGCGCAAGATCCCAAGACCACCCACGCGAGTCAAGACACAAGTCTAATGGCATTGCATCTTGGACGAAAAAAGACCTACTCTTTTCAAAGCTCAATCTTACTCTAGTCTCATTGCCGCCTTGAGCAGTGAGTTGCTCAAGTTTAATAACAGTGTCTAACACTGTCTCGCGGCTGCTTGTGCCTAGTTGACAGCCATTTTTCCCGCTGTGCTGCAGAAAAATGACAGTTTTGCCTTGTTCCCGCAGATTCAATAAGAGATCTTTGTCGTTGTTATCTATAATTGTTGACGCTAAAGTTAAATATGTGTCAATCATAATCAATTGAGCCTGCACAAATAAACACTCAAAATATTGCTGATCTTCAAATGTACTAATACTTGGCAAAACATTGTCTTCAAGTGTAGCGCCATAATACATGAAATTTTTCTCAATAAAATTAGTATCAAGATAGCCTAAACTTACTATATTTTGCAACCAAGATTGCATATCAACTGCACATCTAGCCTTCACAATACAAAGTTTTATAAGGACTACTACACTTATACTTCATAAAGTAGCTCCTACACGATACATACGCAGCAAGTGCAAGAGCAAAAAACGTTTTGTCACAGCATCTATAGGCAAGGAGCTCAACCAAATCTTGCTCATTTAATATAGGCCAAGTATTGCTTGCCTTGGTTAGAAGTCTATTTCAAGAAATACTTTACCATTAAGATAAGTTGCCTTTTGTGGCGCCGCATTTCATTGTGCCATTGCCACAGTTGAAACAATTATTGGCTATACTGCTTTTTGTAAATAATTGAGTAGACCTTACGTACTATCATTTTGTTTGGTATTATTTACTTCC
>JAFTDU010000072.1 GCA_017454005.1 Desulfovibrionaceae bacterium
AATATTCATTGCATAATTTATATTGTATATTGTTAAGAGTATATAACATAATTTTAAATCCATATAAAATTTTTGCTAGAACAAATATATCTAGTCATAATACATTTTGTATATTCGATATTTAAATCATGATATTTTTATAAATTTATATATTATAAAAGAAGAAGGTAAAATTAAGTTTTAAGATATTATGAAACTTAAGATATTATAAATATAAATATAAATAATATTTTATAAAGAAAACTTATGATACTGATACATTATACATTATAACGTATAAATAATTTAATTATTACTGTTAAAAATATTATCAATAAATTATTATAATGACTAAAATGAAAGATTAACCAAGTATATATTTATATGAAAATTTTGAATAAAAATATAAACTCAATTTATATATATGTTTTAATATATATTTGTTACACCTATTTAAAATATAAGTTTAGATTGATTTCAAAATATACAATATTGCATCTTATTTTATACAAATAGATTAAAATTAAGAAGTTTGCATCTTGTTATGTAGAGCATTAATCTTGATAGAACTTGATCAAATAATTTGCTACTTATAAAGCTATTTTAAAATATCTTGTGTGTATGCAATACTATATTTTATTTATTGTAATAAATATTGATTATAAATTATCGATATCTTATTTATTTATTATTATATGTATATTTGATTTATCATCACTAAAGATTTATTGCACATTTTTATTAAAGTTTTTTGTTATTGTAAAATCGAAATTATTTTTATCTACTTTCTTTATAAATCACTACTGTGGCTTCTTAAAAGATGTTGCCCGCAAAACTTCTTATGCTTCTAGTTTTAGCCTAGATCCTATATGACGCCATTATAACTCGCTGGTCGCGTTTTCTTGGGGCTAACCAGAGCTAAAGTTTTTGTTTAAACCTAGAAAATGTTGGTCTCAAAAGCTTAATTTTTTCTCACGCGTACCGATAAAATAAGAAGTTTAGGAATGCTTGCGATTTTTTCTAAAATCTGTATAGTTGACTTCATCTTGCTTGTCTCAGAGACGGAGAGATTAGCAGTTGGCGGGCAAACCGTTGCGTTGGCCGTTGACGGTATCCAACGACACATTTTTTAGGGAGGCATTATGAAATCTTTGCGTGTGCTCGTGCTAGCAGCTGCATTGGTCTTAAGCTATGTGGTAGCTGCTGTTGCTGCTCCCGTGAGTTGCAACAAGAAAATTGAAAGCTTTGACTTTGTCGTGGACTATTCTGGATCCATGATGATGCATCATGCTTCAATGAAAAAAACCAAAATTCAAATTGCCAAAGAAGCCTTACAACGTGTCAATGACACTATTCCCCAAAATAGCTTCATGGCTGGCTTACACACCGTTAGCCCCAATGGCGTGATCGTGCCCCAAGGTCCTTGGGATCGTGCTGCGATGGGCCAAGCTATTAATACTTTGCGGGATGACTTCCAAGTGTTTGGCCGTATGACCAGCATGGGTGATGGGTTACAAACCTACGAACCATTTATTTCAAGCATGCAACGCGACGCAGCTTTAATTATGGTTACCGACGGTGACAATAACCGTGGTGTAGATTTCGTTGAAACCTGCCGCCAAATTTATGCTAGCCAACGCAATTTAGTGATCCATATTATTGATTTATCTGATACTGAAAATGGTAAAGCCAATGTGGCTGCCGTTCAGGCCTTGAATCCAGCCAGCCAAGTTGTGCGTGCTGAATCTTTAGTTACTGATGATGCCGCCCTTGAGCGCTTTGTGACCGAAGTGTTCTGTGGTGAAGCTGAAGTCTTAGTCCTCCGTGGCGTGAACTTTGCCTTCGATTCATATGCTCTTGATGCCAAAGCTATGGGTATCTTGAATGAAGCTGCAGAAGTTATTAAGTCTACTCCTAACAAGTCTGTCTTGTTAAGCGGTTGGACCGACTCTAAGGGCACTGATGCTTACAACCGTGTGTTGTCACAAAATCGTGCTACCGCTGTGAAGAATTACTTGGCCAAGCAAGGTGTGCCTGCTAGCCGCATGAAGGCTTTTGGCCGCGGTAAGAGCTTCAAGTACGACAACTCCAATGAAGATGGTCGTTACATGAACCGCCGTACCGAAATTGCTTTTGAGTAATAAGTTCTTGCGCTAAGTTATAAACCGGGTGAGTTAAGCTCATCCGGTTTTTTTTTGTGGAAAAAAAGCTGTAGCTGGTTTAGTACACACATTAATTTTTACTGTATTTGCCAAATATAGCAAATGATTGCGATAAATTTGCCAGTAATGCAAAAATACAGCATATTTTCAAAAAATATGGGTGCATTTTACGCACGATTTTCAAAAATAACATAAAGCACTTCAGACAAAGTAACAAAACTTGCTTGCAGCATACTTAAATTGTTCGGACTCTTAGATCAGTTTGTGTGCTTGCCAAAAGTTTAAGTCAACCTTGAAGACTTTAAAAGAGAATTAGTAATGTAAACACTAAAGAAAGTCTTTATAAAGTCTGTAAAGAAGCTTATAAAAATAATAAAGATATTATTACGCATGTTTATAAAACAAAATTAAACATTATTTATTTTTTATAAAGTTTTTATAAAAAATATTAAAAATTTGTATATAAAAGTCATAGTGCTTGATTATGAAGACAGAAAAGTCAAGCTCAGATGCGATATAATTATAAGAAAGTATAGACAGTTATTTATGACATATTTAAGAATAACAAGCTAACTTTAATATACAATTTTGACTCTTCTCTCTAGACTCCCCTGGCTAGTTAAAAATATCTCTATGAAACTTAAGAAGATAGTCTACATAGCTTCTGTGGTTTTTTGCTGCAAGTATTGATAGCATAGCAAAGAGTACTTTTTGAACTTTCCTAACTACTCCCAAGGTATTGCAAGAAAGTAAAACTGTGTTATAATTTAGCTGTTAGCTTGAAAAATTATTTAGCCGGGGAGGCTAGTATGCGTAAAATTTTACTTGCGGCTTGTTGTTGTGTCTTTTTGAGTGCTGGTTGTGCTAGCACAAGTCAGGAAACTGCCATGGTTGGCGGTGAAGAAATGTCTGAACATGCAGCAGCACCGCAAGAGAATGTGACCGCGTCCAAAACGGAAACGCACAAAGGCAAAGAAGTGCTGGTTGCGCAGGCGAAACATCCCATGAATGAGGCCCAAATTAAAGCCGATCTTGATGCAACCGCACATACTCTTCTGCAAAGAGCTGCCCGCACCATTACCCCTTCCAAGGCCAATAAGGCAGTGTCGAAGGTTGGTAATGAATATGTAGCCCGCTATGTATTTATTGATCCCACAAAATATTCGACCGAGATGCGGCCAGCCACCAAAAAAGGCACCTATAATGGCTTTATTCGTTACAGCGAGCAGGTCTTTCAATGCAAAGGCAATAGTAAAAGTGCTGCTTTAAGCGCCCCCTGTAACCCTGTATCTAGTAAACGCATGAATGAAATGGTGCACTTTGACGGCGCAAAATGGAATTATTAGGCTTAAATTACGTTTGTGCTACTTTTTAGCGTCATCTAGAAAGTAAACCAAAACAAAAGCGGAGGTCACGCGGCCCCCGCTTTTTTTATTGGTTAAAATTTGAAGGAAGTGCAAATTTTGGTAACTCTTGTAAAGATTGTGAGATGACGAGAGTACTGTTTTAATCTTGGCACAATAGATTTGATGCAAGATTTTGGATGGTCACTGCTTGCCAAAGACTTTTTTAATTGCGCTTGTTTTTCAAGCAGCGTGCTTTCTTTGCTACTATACTTTGGAAAAGTTTGGTTAAGCTTAGATTATTTGGGAGTCTTAAGTTAATTAATAATATTTGCTTTTTTCGAGAGATAGGACTTTGGTAGATGCTCGC
This sequence comes from Desulfovibrionaceae bacterium, assembly GCA_017454005.1. Classification (GTDB taxonomy): domain Bacteria; phylum Desulfobacterota; class Desulfovibrionia; order Desulfovibrionales; family Desulfovibrionaceae; genus Desulfovibrio. Next base: position 3,855 of record JAFTDU010000072.1, read on the forward strand.
AAATCCATTGCACACAGTCTTCCACGGACATGGCACTATTATTGCATGATAAATTTGACCAGCGCTCATACAAAGGGATGCGTTCAGCATAAAGATCTGCTAGACTTTCTTGAGCATCCATGGCGATACCACGGTCAGGAAAGGCGGCGACCCTAGCTTCCAAAATCTTTAAGGGCACTTCGAGATAGACAATAAAGCCTAGACTCTTTAAATGCTCCATAGCCTGGCTTCGGTAAATAACACTGCCACCTGTGCCGATAATTAAGCGGTGACCTCTGATAGACTGAATTACTGTGGCTTCTAGGTCACAAAAGCTCTCCTTAGTTGTGGCATCGACTACATCTTGGAGTCTGTGACCGTAAGCTGCCTCAATAAGGTGGTCTGTATCCAGGTAGGGCCAATCGAGGCTCTTGGCTAGGGCTGTACCAATGGTTGTTTTGCCAGCACCAGGCATGCCAATAAGAATAATACAGGGTGCAGGATCTTTGGTACGAATGATTTGCTGCTCTGTTGACATCAGTATTTCCCAAAATAGAAGTTCAACTTCGATTCTCCCACCTCTATCTATAGGTTTGGGAGAAATTGCGTTACTTTGTTATGCAATATTGCTATGTAGTATGATGACAAATTAATGTAAGTTGTTTTATTGATACTTGAGAATAATTTTTATTTATGTTTTTTACATATTCAGCATTATATCTCTAATGTTTGCATTCTTTCCCGTAAATCCTGTAATCCATCATGTTTTACCTTCATAAATAATCATAAATCAAATATTATCGACACGCTTAGTATTTTGCATTTCATATTTGTTTTTTATTCGATTTATTTTTAAATTTTCTGGCAGTAGTACATCTCCTGAAAATTCATGAACGCTGCTAGTCTCTTTAGCTGAGTTAGCTTTCACCCAACCCAAGGCTTACCGATTTTTGTGGGAGACAATTGTGCACTTTATGGGGGCAGCGATAAACCACGCCTTTGGTTTGATCAGACTAGATCTTTGTTCACGAAATTAACGGCAAAAGTCATAGCTTCATGAAGCGCTCTTTTCTTTTACGAAATTGCTTCACTGTAAAATAATCTTTAGTATCAACTGATGTTATATCTGAAATTACAATTGCATAAGTATAGTGATTTTTTCAACATAAGTTTTTATGTTTAGGTGTTGAATACCAAATATTAGCGTTAGAATATTTTTTAAACGTGCGCAATCTCAAAGAATTCATAAAAGGTGGTTCTATATATTTCTTGACCTGTTTATATTTTTGCCCTTTGTCTAAAATTCCACCTTCGTTATAATTTTCAGATGTATGACAATTTGCTAGCCCGGATTGATAAATAATATCATATATTTCTAATATTTTATTTTTACAATTGCACACTTGGTAAGTATAATTATCTCTGGCAAAAAATATAATATCGTACATCAAAACATAGCCCATGTTGATAGTAAATTACAGAAATGTATGGGTTGAGCATTTTAGCAACTGCAATATGTAATTTTGCATTTGCTAAACTTGACATAACTTTATCAAGTAAAAAGAATGTAGCCTCTATTCTTGCTTGTAAACTTGGTGACAACCGTCTTTTATCTTTTTTACGCTTGAGAAAGCATGCTTGACGATACCGTGTATGTCAATTCTGTCTACTTCTGCGTCATGATTTTCGTGTAATCAGAAGTTGTTGATAAATTTGGCTCTATCAGTCACCGATATGCACAAATCCTTTCGTCAATTCCAAGATGAACGTTCTGAACTGTTTCTCAAGGTGCATATAGAAGTTGCATGGTTTATATAAATAAATTATTGCCTTCTTCTCCTTTTTTAGGAGAGCAAGGCGTTAGAGCTTTGCCACGCATCCTAAGTACGAAGTTTCTGTATGTTACCCTTGCCAATGTTATTCTTGCTTGGTCTAACAAAAGGCTTGACTATTCTTATCCAGCAGAATTGTTTACAGAGCTTCGGATTAGGGCATCGTCTAAAGGTTTTGTAACAATAATAACGTAACATAACTTTGACTAAAGCTAGACAATAAGGTGTTTTTTAAGCCCCGGTTCTTGACCCAAACTGTGGCAGATCGTCTTGATTTAAGTCTTAAGAAAGTGAGGGATGCGCATGATGATATTTGCTGTATTGTGTTTAGTAGGTTGCTTTTTGTGGCCTGTGGAAGCGACAAGTCAGGAGTACGCTAATAATCACGTGCCAGCCTACACCCAAGATGGTGCTCCCAACCTAGTTTATCATTGGATAGAGGGTGGCGGTGCACGGCTCTACTGGCGCTCGGTGCCTTATCCCAAGCAAGTACGTCTCATGGGCTCGCAATTTAGAGATCCAGCCGATGTGCCAATTTTGAAAATGTACGAGCAACCACCTAAAAAATATTATGGACGGCGGAAAGTCAAGGTGCGCAAGGCCAGGAAGCGGCCAGTTAAGCAGGTGGTGCGCCGCAATTTACCTAAACCCAAGGAACAACCTAAGAGTCAGGTGAAATTGGGTCCTGTGAAAGCAAAAACTACGACTGCCCAAGCGAAGCCCAAAGCTAAGACTGTGCCCATGCAGGCCGCAGACTCTGTAGGTAAAGTGCCTCCCGAACGCTTGCAATAGCTCTGATTTAGCGCCTCTATACTCTTGACGGAACTGCTGCCTGTCTGTATTGTTTGCATACTGCTGTATGTTGTGGCTTTCTCTAAATTGCAAGAGAAAGCTTGAAATTTTTTCTCAAGAACTGCAAAGCAAAAAAGCACAAGACAGGCTTACGTGTATCTTGACAGTTGTGTGGTTGTCTCTGCAAGACAGCTAAGCCAGCTGTTTTTTTATTTTGGTCTGTTTTAGGAGTCTTTTAATGAAACGTACATATCAACCAAGTAAAATTAGTCGGGCCCGCACCCACGGATTTAGGGCAAGAATGGCCACGGTGGGCGGTCGTGCCATCTTGCGCAGAAGACGTGCTAAAGGTCGGAAACGTTTAAGCGCTTAATTTGGTTTTTCGTGTCCTTACAATCCTATCCCGCACACCTTAGGCTGCGTAAAAAAGCAGAATATCAGGTGGTCTATACACACGGCCGGCGTTATAGCACGGCCCATTTTGTTGTTTATATCTTACCTAAGGCCCAAACTAGGCCCCGCACAGGTCTAGCCGTCTCCAAAAAAGTCGGCTGTGCCGTGCAGCGCAACCGTGTGAAGCGTTTGTTACGCGAGTTTTTTCGTTTACATGCCGAGCTCTTGCCTCAAGCGGCAGATATCGCCGTGGTGGCTAAAAAACAGGCTTGTTACATTGCTAACCTCCACCAAGTTGAGGTAGAGCTGGGTTCTTTATGTGCTAAACTATCTTAAGATGTCTTATACTACTGTGATCTCTTTAACGTTGTGAGTATTTGTGAACAAATTTCAGAGAACAGTAGGTCAGAAACTTATTACATCCCTTCGTCTCTTCTGCATTTTGCCTATCCGTTTTTACCAACTGTGCATCTCCCCGCTTTTACCTCCGGCATGTCGTTATTATCCTACCTGTTCAGCTTATGCAGTAGAGGCTATTCTGCGCCATGGAATTGTTTATGGGGGATGGTTAGCTTTAAAACGTCTTGCTCGTTGCCACCCTTGGGGTGGATCGGGCTATGATCCTGTACCTAAAGAACGCACCCAGGTCAGTCCCCCAGATAAGTGAGACCTATTTTATGGAAGACAGTAATTTAAAAAATATAATTTTAGCCATTGTCTTGTGTTTAATTGTGATTTTTGGCTGGAGCTATTTTGCGCAGTATATGGGATGGATTCAACCCCCGGATCCCCAATTAATTGCTCAACAAGAAGAGTTGCAAAAGCAACAGGCCCAAGAAGAGATCAAAAAACAACAAGAAGCCGATCAAGCAGCACTGGTGCCTACATTTACCCCCTCACCAGGGCAAGATATTATTGTAGAGACACCTTTATATAAGGCTGTACTATATTCTGGTGGCGCCACTCTCAAATCTTTTGAATTAAAAAAATATCGCATGAGTCTTGAGAGTTCTGCCCCGCTTGTGAATATTGTCGGTGAGCGTACTGCAGCAGTGGCACCCTTAGGCTTACTTGTCAATAGTCAACCTTCGTGGAGTACGGGGAAATGGGCTGTTGAAGCAGGCGATAATCAAGGTTTAAAACTAGCCCAAGGCGAGCAAGGTAGTTTAATCTTTAATGGTGAAGTTGATAATTTGCGGGTGCAACGCAGATTAACTTTTAGAGCCGATAATTATGAAATCCACGAAGATGTTGTAGTTGTTAACCCAACAGAACAACCTCGCAATGTACGCTTAACCTATACAGTTGCCGCTGATTCCCGTAATGCTTCAGGGGATCGCTATGATGTTATGCGCGTGGCTTGGGATAATAACGGCAATTTAGATGAAGAATCATCCATAGAGACCTTGCAAACCAAAGGTCGGTTGGAGGCTGGGCGGATTATCTGGGCAGGGGCCATGAGTACCTATTTTTTGGCGGGCGTCTTACCTCAAGATCCAGATAATAGTACTCTAAAAGCTCGCGCTCATAATACAGTATTTCGTGCAGCTTTAGAGCCAGCAGCTTTTTTGGTTAATGCCAAAAGTAGTAAATCTCTACAGGTGCGTTATTGGCTTGGACCTAAAGATAGACAACAATTGACCGCTGTGTCTGAAGAATTGGCTAAAAGTGTCGACTTGGGCATGTTTAGCTTAATAGCCAAAGGTTTATTGTGGATCCTGCGCTATTTTTATGATTTTGTACATAACTGGGGCATTGCCATTATCATGCTAACTTTTGTGATTAAAGCGCTCTTTTGGCCTTTAACCGCTAAAAGTTATGCTTCAATGGAAAAAATGAAAGAATTGCAACCTAGGATGCTCGCTATTCGTGAAAAATATAAGGACGATAAAGAGCAAATGAACCGCGAGGTCATGAATCTGTATCGAACCTTTGGCGTGAATCCTGCAAGTGGTTGTATGCCCATTTTAATTCAGTTACCAGTGTTTTTTGGCTTATATCAAGCCCTTCTTACCTTTATTGAATTACGGCATGCGGCTTTCGTTGAATATTTGCCTGGCACAGATATGCTGTGGTTAGCTGATTTATCTTCCAAGGATCCTTTTTATATTACGCCCATCCTAATGGGTGTAACAATGGTGATTCAACAGAAAATGAGTCCACCAGCGGCAGATCCCACACAGCGCAAAATCATGATGTTCTTGCCGATAGTGTTCACCTTTTTATTTTTAACCTTTCCTTCAGGATTGGTTATTTATTGGCTTGTAAATAATATTTTATCGATATTCCAACAATGGTTGATGATGCGCAAGAATAAAACTAAAAAGCATGCACCACGCAAGGCTGCTTAAGACAAGTTGTTCAACTTTGTCTACACATTGGAATGTTGATATTGCTAGACGCCAATACTTGCAGGACTGCTAGTGAAGAACTTTTTGTTTAGGAGAAAAAATATGGTCACGACTTTTGGCTGGAGTAAGTTGTACCATGGACGAATTTAAAGAATTTCAAGGTAAAGATATTGATAGTGCTATAAGTGACGCTTGTGACTATTTTAATACGAAGCGCGAACAGTTGGAAATTGAAATTGTCCAAGGTGCAAAATCAGGAATTTTTGGCATTGTGGGCGCCCGCAAGGCCATTGTGCGGGCTAGACGGGCCCAATTACAGGAAGCTGTATCATCCATCTTAGCCAAAACCACACGGAAAGATGGGCCCAGGCAACATCGCGCCCAAGACCGCCGTCCCATAGGTCGCATCAATCGTCAAGGGCGGGGACAGGCTGAGGTTGAAAAACACGCCGAGAAAGAAATTCATGTTGCAGAACCAAGCGTGCCAAAAGATGTAGCCAAAGCAGCACCCAAAGAAATAGAACATGCTCCCTTGCATCTCCCAGCAGTGCCTAGGCAGGAGCGGACACTGCCCGTACCCAAAGAGGTGTCTAAGCCAGCAGAGCCGCCTAAGCAATCTATTGTAGATGAGCCAATAGTAGAGGCCAAAGAGCAGCCCAAACCAGCTATTGTAGATGTGCTTGCCAAATCTCAAGCTGAACAGGCTCCGCCTGCAACCAAAGCAAGAACCAAGGCACGCAAAGCTAAGCCAAAGCCAACGACGCAACCAAGGCAAGTCAAAGAACAGCCCCAAGCCAAACCTACCCTCGCTAAAGCCCATGTGGGCCGTAAGCCCAAGTTAAGTAAAGGTAAAGGCAAGCTTAACCTTAAGCATCTGGTTGCAAGTGATGGGGAGAATTTTGATTTAGAGCCTGAACTTGATTTGAACGAAGAATTTTTCGCCGAGTTACCGCCAGTCAGTATAGCCACGCTCCAAAGTCAAGAGTTTCAGACTCTCTTAGCAGAGACTTTGCGCTCCTTAGTGCGCCCCATTGTGGGAGACAATCTCAAGATTAGCTTAAATTATACGGGCGCACGTCTTAGTGTGCATCTTGATAGTGGTGAAGAATCAGGACTCTTAATTGGCCGCGAAGGCCAAACCTTACTGTCTATCCAGTACCTGACCTGTCGCATCTTGACACATAAATTAAAGCAAGTGGTGCATTTGCAATTAGATGCAGGTGAATATCGCACGCGTCAAAAGGATAAGGTTGTGGAGATAGCGCAAGCCTTAGCAGAAAAGGTACGTAGTCAAGGCCGACCTTTTTCCACTAAACCTTTGTCATCTTACCACCGTAGATTAGTGCATTTATCCTTGCAAGATGCTGAGGATCTGCAAACGCGCAGCATTGGTAATGGTACTTTAAAGCGCGTGGTTATTATGCCTAAGCGTGCACCGAAACACCACAAAAAAGACATCCAAGCTGGCGACTGTTTAAAGGCGGAGACTTAATATGGCGACCATTGCGGCCATTGCTACAGCACAGGGACTGGGTGCTATTGGTATTGTGCGCATTAGTGGTAGCATGGCCCATGAGTTGTTGCAGGCGCTTTTCATACCCCACGCGGCTAATTTTACCGATTTTAAGCCGTGGGTCTTACATCGCGGCTTATTGCGAGATCAAGCTGGCTCCTTGATAGATGATGTCTTAGCTGTGTATATGCCAGGACCTAAGACCTATACAGGTGAAGACATGGCTGAAATACACTGCCATGGCAATCCACTTATTTTGCAAAGTGTGCTGCAACGTCTCTTAAGTTTAGGTGCCATGCCTGCAGGTCCAGGGGAATTTACCAAACGGGCCTTTGTGCATGGGCGCATGGATTTAAGTCAGGCTGAAGCTGTAGCTGAGCTTGTAAGTTGTGCCTCAAGAGGTGGTTTGGCCCAAGATGTCAAGCGCCTTGCTGGGGGGGTTGGCAGCTTAATTCAAGAGGCCAGAAGTCAAGTGGATGCCTTGCGGGCAAAGTTAACCGTAGCTTGTGACTTCCCAGATGAGGAGATTGAAGGCGCAAGTCAGGCCGAATTGCTGCAAGATGTGGCGAACATTCAGGCGCTACTTAGGCAGTTAAATACCAAGCAAGCCGTGAGCCGTTTGTGGCAAAATGGCGCAGCATGTGTCCTTGTTGGCAGTGTCAATGCAGGTAAATCCAGCTTGTTAAATGCTTTGCTTGGTCATGAGCGGGCCTTGGTGAGTAATGTGCCTGGGACGACCCGCGATTTTTTGGAAGCCGCACTCGATATAGATGGTTTAAGTGTGCGCCTCATAGATACAGCCGGCTTACGTCCGCAAAACCATCTCCCTGATCCCATTGAGACCCAAGGTATCGCCCGTAGCCATGAGTTGGCAGCTACAGCTGATTGCTTAGTGCTTGTCTTGGATGGCACTAAATGGACACAGGCAGACCTTGAGGCTTTGCAGTGTCCTAAGCCAGGTTATGCTGAACTTCTGCAAAATTATGGCGCTATCCCTAAAATTCTCGTGTGGAATAAGGCTGATTTAGAGATACCTAAAGTGTTTCCGCCCAAGTGGGCCCAAGATACAGCTAGTGTTGTAGTGAGTGCCCGCACAGGTCATGGATGCCTTGAGTTTTTGCAGACTCTTAAAACTCAACTTGTGCCAGCTAATGCTTTAGGTTGCGAACAACAGGTAAGTTGTAATTTACGCCAAGGGCAAGCCTTGGACGAGGCGCAAGCAGAATTAGCGCAATTAGAAGCTGCAATTGTAGCCAGCGAAACCTATGATTGCTTAGCCGTACGTTTGGAAGTTATTGCGACCAAACTTGGCGAAGTGATTGGTGTAGCTACGCCAACAGAAGTCTTAAATGCAATTTTTGCCAATTTTTGTATTGGTAAATGATTAGCGTTTTGCGAAGTGCAGTTGCAAGAGGTTGTAGCTGTACTTCCAAAGCGCGTTTTTAATCTTCATAATGCTTTGTGCTTGCGGTTTTGCATATTTGCTAAAACCTAATACAAGTCGTTTTATGGGCAAATTAAGCGGTAATCAATGAGTTTATCTTCTGCCCTTTTTTATGTTAATTTAAGTGTGACAATCTATGGCCTTACAGCATGAACCACTAGCTACGCTCAGGCGTCGTATAACCCATGACGAAATCAACACACTGCCAATCGTGCATTATGAAGGGGCTGTGCAGTTGATTCGCAATGCCCACGATTGGGAGCAGGCTTTACCAGATTTGCAGTCCGAGCATGTGCTGGGGTTTGATACTGAAACCAAACCTACTTTTCGCAAAGGTCGCGTCAATCAACCCTCTTTGGTGCAGTTGGCTACGGCGCACGCTGTGTATCTGGTGCAATTGGTCTGGATGCCCTTTGGAGAGGAGCTCGCCAGTGTCTTAGCCGACCCTGAGATTATTAAGGCAGGTGTGGGCATTCGTTTTGATATGCAAGCTTTAGGCAAACTCTTTCCTTTTGGCGCCCAGGGTACGGTGGATCTTGGTACAGTGGCTAGGCTTAACAAATTTTCGGCTCAAGGCTTAAGAACCCTGGCCGCAGTGCTGTTTGGCTGGCGTATTTCCAAAGGATCACAGTGTTCCAATTGGTCGTTGCAGGACTTAAGTGCCAAGCAGATCATGTATGCCGCAACCGATGCCTGGGTCGGGCGTTTAATCTATTTACGCATGCGCGAATTGGGCATGAGTTTTGCGAGACAGCAAGCTGAAAAGGTGCAGGGACCCAAAAATAAAGGTCATAAAGCCTCCAAAAAGCCTGAATCTTAGATGTGTCTTTCTTGTTGTTCTAGTGCAGTCTATTTTTGCGCAGACTCCTTGGGCCTTGGATCCAGGTGTCTGCGAAGCTTTTTGGAAATCGCATCAATTATTGACATATCAAAAATATTTATAACAAGGATAGAAGCGTAGATCCATGAGAAGCAAAGATTTGCGCTATTTATAATAAACTTGAGATTTCATATGTAAAAGAAGTGGTTTTGCACAAGCGCACGCAGCGTGTATCTTTTAGGCACAAGCCATAATTTTGCAAACATTATGCACATTTTTTTGATCATGAGTATAGCATGGGCGCACAGCACAGGAAATTATTATTTTTCACAGGAGGTACTGCCTTACGTGAGCTGAGTCGTTTGTTAGCTCAAGAGCAGATACCTTCCATCCATTTAGTGACTACCTTTGATTCAGGCGGCAGCACCAAGGAATTGCGGCGCTGTCTGGCCATCCCAGCTCTAGGGGATTTGCGCAATCGGATGCTGGCATTAGCCGATCTAAGTCAGGTGCCCAAGGGCTTTGTTAAGGCCTTAGAGTTTAGGTGTCCCACAGAAGAGTGTAATGATGCACTCAAAAAGCAGCTTCTAAGTTTTATAGTTCCCACACACCCCATGTGGCAGGATGTGCAAGAATCTGCTGCGACATTTTTATGTAGTTGTCTTGAGAATTTATTTGCCCAACTTCCCAATGGGTTCAATTTTCAAGGAGCTAGTCTTGGCAATTTATTTCTAGCTGGCGTTTATTTATATTATAAACGCGATTTTACGCCAACGCTCGAATACATGCAGCGCCTGCTGCATGTACGTGGTACTGTTTTACCCATTGTAGATGAGTGCTTGAATTTAGGTTGTGAACTTCTTGATGGCAGTTTTGTGCTAGGGCAACATAAATTTAAGACCTTGTCTTCTCCTATTAAAGATATTTTTTTAACAGTGCATGAGCCGCGTGAAGTAGACCATATTATTCAAGAAGATATTTGTCAGCCTAAATTAGCTAAAGCGTGTCTGCATTGGTTTGAATTGGCAGATCTCATTTGCTATCCGATGGGCAGTTTTTACAGTAGTGTGCTTGTGAATTTGCTTGTGCGCGGCGTGGCGCGGCGCATTCAAAAATTAGCAGTACCCAAAGTGTTTATTCCTAATGTGGGCTATGATCCTGAATTAAACGAGCTGACTATTGCCAGGCAAGTCGAAATTATCTTAAATATTTTACATCGTGATGCGCCCAATGCTCAAGATAATGCGCTCCTACAATATGTATTAGTGGATAGTCAGCGTGGAGATTATGGGAGCCGCTTAGAAAGTGATACTGCAAAAAAGTTGCAAGAGCGTGGGATTGAATTGGTGGATTTAAAACTCTGCGCAGGCAAAAATAGCCGTGTACATGATCCGCAATGTACCTTAGAGGCCCTAAGCACATTTTATAAGGCTAAAAGCCATGAAGTCTCTTGATGCCTGGGGTAGCATGCTAGAGACGTGGGATGTACGCGTTGTCAGTGCAAGTTGGGCTAATGTGCGCCTTGATGTGTGGGTTAAGGAGCAATTGCCTGGCTTGGGACTTAGAGGCTCGAGGCGCTTGCTTGCTCAAGAGATCTTTTTAGTCAATGGACGTGTGGGTACTTGTGCCCAACGACTTAAGGCTTTGGATCGCATAACTGTTAAGCTTGCCCAAGTAGCATCAGGCCCTAGGCCTGCTATTGTGAGCAATGATGCTGAGCTTTGTGTGTTCTATAAACCACGCCAATTGCACACGGTGCATTTAGCTGGCACAAGAAATCCCTCCCTGGAAGCCTTTTTGCCAACCCTTTGTCCGCACAAACTCCCCACTCTTCTCCAACGGCTTGATTTTTGGACCTCAGGCTTAATCGCGGCTGCCTATACTGAAGGCATGCAAGCAGAATTTATAGCTTTAGAAGAGCAAGGGTTGGTTGTAAAAAAATACTTGGCTCTTTTGCAAGGCCATTTATTAGCGCCAACTACAGTATCTTTAGCGCTAGATACAACACGCAAGGTAGTGCGCACGCGTGCAGTGCTTGCGCCAAAGATTCGTGAAACCCATTTTGTGCCTTTGGCCTATGTGGATTTGGGGACAGTCCCGCCCTGGCTAGATCTAGCCTGTGAGCCCCAAAGAGAGCTCACTCTCGCTGGCTGCACCATTTATAAAGGTGCAAGACACCAAATCAGAGTACATGCAAAGAGTTTGGGCCATCCCTTGTGGGGAGATGAAGAGTATGGCGGTGCATTTACAGGATCTGGGTTTTATTTGCACCATGCAACCTTGTTTTTATCTAGAATGCGCTTTGCTTGTCTGCCTGTGTGGCTAAAAAAAGAACAGCTTTTGCCCAAAGTTTGCAAGTGGTTGACTGCTCCTCAAGTAAAATGTCAAGGATAGTTTCTTGTATCTTAAGAGAAATATTTTAATACTCTTTTTGCATAAAGTAAGAGCTAGGCTTAGATAAGTGGCACTCTGGTATCTTATGGTACAAGAGTGCCACGTAAGCCATACTGTTTTCTGAGAACGTGGCACAAGCAAAAGTAGCAGTCTCTTTAAAAAAATCTGCTTGCTATTTATGCCAAGAGAGTATGCTTAGTTGTGCTGTGCACAAATCGCTTCAAGAGTTGTGCAAAAGGCTTCAAGATCACTTTCAGGAATATTTAAGGCAGGGAGGAGACGCAAGTTGGCATTATGGGATAAACTACAGATAAAGCCACGTTGCAGCAGTTCCTCCCACACTTTTGGTCCGTCCTTGTAAAATTCAATGCCAAGCATAAGGCCTTGACCGCGCACTTCTTTAATGAGTTTGGGGTAGGCTTTTTGGATGGTGTCAAGACGGGCTTTTAGGCGCGTACCGACCTCTGCGGCCCTTGCAGCTAAATTATCGCGGAGCATAATTTCAATGGTTTTACTCGCGACTTTGCTAACCAAGGCCCCACCGCCAAAGGTTGTGGCATGACTACCAGGCTCAAAACCTTTGGCAACTTCGTTAGTTGCTAGCATACAACCCATGGCTAAACCATTGGCTAGTGCTTTGGCAGTACTCATGATATCTGGTTTGAGGTCATGTTGCTGAAAGGCCCAAAAGGTGCCTGTGCGGCAAAAGCCGGCTTGCACTTCATCACAAATCAAGAGAATGCCTTGCTCGCGACATAAGGCTTCTACCCCTTTGAGGTATGCATGGTCTAGGGGAATTACACCAGCTTCCCCTTGCACAACTTCCAGCATGACCGCGGCCGTATGTTCTGTGATGCTAGCTTTTAGAGCTGCTAAATCTTGACAGGGTACTTGTTTAAAGCCAGCCGGCAGGGGTCCAAAGCCGCGACTTAAGTTTTCGCGCCCTGTGGCCGCAAGGGTTGCAAGGGTGCGGCCATGGAAGCAGTTACTAAGTGTAATAATTTCATATCTGTCTGCGTGGCGAACCTCTTGCATGTAGCGTCTAGCCAGTTTGATACAGGCTTCATTGGCTTCGGCGCCAGAGTTGCAGAAAAAGACTTTATCGTGGTGGGTGGTCTGTAAGAGCAGACTTGCCAATTCAAGTTGTTCTTCTTGGTAGAACAGATTGCTGACATGCCACAGTTTGTGTGATTGCTCGGCTAAAACTGCACAAATTTCGGGATTGCAATGTCCAACTGCTGCCACAGCAATACCAGCCAGTAAATCGACATATTCTTTGCCATCGACATCGGTGAGATGCGACATGTTACCTGAATGAATAGCAATTGGATAGCGGCTATATGAACGGCAGAGCAATTGCTCTTCGCGAGCTTTAATTTGATCAAATTTTTCAGACATCTTGTGTGTTACTCCTTGCAAGACGACAGTAAATTTGTGAACATGTTCTGAAATATGTTATTACATTGTTTTTTGCTGTAACCTTAACAAGATGCATACGCTAACGTAAGGTGTGCAGCTATCCAAACAAGTTTGCCAAGAGAAAACATTGTTGTATAATGAAGTTGCAATAATGATTGTATTTAGACGATATGCGTGTCTAAAATATTATAAATATGCGCAACGTTAATTTTATGCTATATTGCTAGAGTTCTATTTAAAAAAAGCTTATGGAACTATGGTAAAAAATTGGGCGACACACAATATATAGCAATTAATAAGTCTGTGCTTGTCAGCTCTTTTGGGAGTGTTTTAGTGGAGAAAAAAGTTGCAATTATTGGCGCAGGTCTTGCGGGGTGTGAATGTGCCTTGATCTTGGCACGGGCAGGCCTTCATGTCGTGCTCTTTGAACAAAAACCACACTATCATTCTGAAGCGCATGTCAGTAATTTATTTGCTGAACTTGTCTGCTCTAATTCTTTACGTTCCAATGAGCTGACCTCAGGCATCGGCCTCTTAAAGCAAGAGTTGCGCGACTTGCAGAGTCCCTTTATGGCGGCTGCAGACGCCCATGCTGTGCCGGCAGACAAGGCCTTAGCCGTGGATCGAGTGGCCTTTGCAACAAGTTTAACCCACGCTGTGCAGCAACATCCATTGATCGAAGTCGTGTGCGCTAAGGTGACAAGCTTAAGTGATCCTAGGTTAACAAGTTCTGACATAGCATATGTGGTTGTGGCAGCAGGACCTGTAGCTGACAATGAACTTGTAGCAGACTTGGTGCGTAATCTAGGCCAGGAAGCCTGTTACTTTTACGATGCCATTGCGCCAATTGTGTGGACAAATAGTTTGGATTTTCAGATTGTCTTTTGGGGATCACGCTACCAGGACGAAGAGGGAGAAATTGGGGATTATCTTAATTGTCCTATGACCAAAGAGGAATATACGCGTTTTTATGAGGCACTGTGTGCTGCCAAGACCGTGCCGGCCCGCCAATTTGAGCAGCTAAAGCATTTTGAGGGCTGTATGCCAATTGAGGCTTTGGCTAGCCGCGGCTTTAAGACGTTAGCGTTTGGTCCTTTTAAGCCGGTGGGCTTTGTGGATCCAAGAACTCACCAAAGGCCCTATGCCATTGTGCAATTGCGCAGCGAAAATGTGCAACAGGAAACCTGTAATCTTGTGGGCTGTCAAACACGCATGTTGCAGGCAGAACAACAACGGGTGTTTAGACTGATTCCAGGTCTTGCCAATTGCGAATTTGCTCGTTATGGCAGCATGCACAGAAATACCTATGTCAATGCACCCCTTGTGTTAGACGCATCTTTAGCCTTAAAGAGCACGCCGCGTGTCTTGTTAGCTGGGCAAATTACGGGCGTTGAAGGCTATGTGGAATCCGCAGCATGTGGGTTGTGGGTAGGTCAAGTGTTAGCAGCCCGTCTTTTGGGCTATACCCTAAGTCAGCCACCCAAAGAAACAGCCTTAGGGGCGCTTTTAGGTTATTTACAGGTTGTGCAGAAAAAGTTTCAACCCTCAAATGCGCATTTTGGTTTAATGCCAGCACTAGATACGAAGCTTAAAAAAATTGATCGGAAAAAAGCATATAGTGAACGCGCCCGGAGCGCATTTAAGACATGGCAGCAAAATCAAAGGTTAGTTTAAGATATTGCAAAACGGCAACATTATATGAGTGTTTAATGATAGTATAATATAAAAGTAGCAGAGACATACTTTCAATGCTATTCACTAAATTTTAAGTGCACATGCAATAGAGTTATTTTATAAAATGATTAAGAAGAATAAAATATATGTTGATTAAGATAGAAAATAGGTTAATATAGATTAGTGGAGTATGTTTAGAGTTAATGATGTTTTTAGAAAAATCAAGACAGATTTTTCAACGATATTTTTGCAGAACAGATCCCACTTATAGCTTACTTATCACAATATTTAGAAATAAAAGTTATTTGTGTATTATATTAGGATAATGTTTTATTATACAAAATCTATATACACTAAGATCTCTTTACATAATGCTAAAAAGCAAATCTAGATAATATAAAAGATGTTATGAAAAATTTGACTTAATATAGTATAATATACAATTATCTCATTTTTCTTATCAGTATAACTAATACTCCAAATTCATATTAATATAAGTAATGTATAGCATAAAAGCAATAGTATTAATCTTTTAAACAACCATTAATATCTAAGATGTAAAAAGATTATGAAACTTAACTTTGCTTTTTCAGTAGGTATAAGTGATTTTTTAACTCTGCGTAAAATCAATAATTATTATGTTGATAAAACTCAATTTATTGAAGAATTGCTTAACCATGAACCAAATGTTGTGTCAATGATCACTAGGCCACGTCGCTTTGGTAAAACATTAATGCAAAGCATGTTAGATAATTTTTTTAATATAAATCTTGACAGTAAAGCAATTTTTGAAGGATTATCTATTGCAAAAAATAAAGATTTATGTGCACAATGGATGAATCAATATCCTGTAATATCTATTTCACTTAAAGAAATTAATTCAGAATCTTATGAACCATCTCTTTATAAATTATTATATGAGCTTAAATCTTATTTATACAAAAATTATTATATTTTTGATAGCACAAAAGTTATTCCACCTATAAAAGCAGAACTCAATTCATTAATTTCGACTAAGAGCATTGGAAACGATGATTTTGAACATTTACTCGCAAATAGTTTGTTTCTGATTTCTACTGCTCTTTATCAACATTGGAATAAACAGATTGTCATTTTGATTGATGAATATGATACACCAATTAATTATGCTAAAATTTATGATTATTTCCCCAAAATGGTCTCATTCATGCGTAATTTTTTGGGTCAAGCTCTAAAAGACAATCCTTATTTGAAATTTAGTGTTGTCACAGGCTGTTTACGTATTGCAAAAGAGAGTATTTTCACAGGTGTAAACAACTTTATTTGTCATTCAATTAACCATAATATCTATGCTGATAAATTTGGTTTTCTAGAGCAAGAAGTAGATCAATTATTAGCTGATACTAGATTGATAAATAAGAAAAGTATTATTAAAGAATGGTATGATGGTTATGTCTTTGGCGACAATACAGAAATATATTGTCCATGGGATGTATTAAATTATGTACGCACGCTTTTAACCATAAAAGATGCGCAACCTGAATCATATTGGATTAATTCAAGCTCTAACGATATAATTATTAATAGTTTTAAATCTGATGATAAAACTATCATTGAAGCATTACAAAATCTTACAGCAGGACAAAGTGTAGCATCTAAGATTGAGCAAAATATTACATATGATATGCTGAAAAATGCTGATCTAAATCAGTTACTATCAATATTATATTTTACAGGATATTTAACGAAAGTACCAAATACCTTGTCTAATAATGATGTTTGTAGAGATGTAAATGACGTATTACTGAAAATCCCAAATAAAGAAATTCAGTTTATTTTTAAAAAATCATTACTTGATACTTTTATTTTATTGGCCAAAAACAATCTTGAGAATTCAAATAAATTAATAGATGCTTTTATAAACGGCAAACCACAATTCGTTACAGAGTACTTAACAGATTTACTGATAAAATGTATAAGTTGTTTTGATTATCATGAAAATTTTTATCATGCACTAGTTTCTGGCATACTTATCAGTAAGTTTAATAATGCAGTAAAAACAAATGATGAAAAAGGTTTAGGTAGGCCAGATATATTTGTACAAGTGTCCCAAAATCATTTTATGTTCATTGAAATTAAACATGCGCAAAGTGAAGCAGAACTTTCAACTTTAGCAAAGAAAGCCTTAAGACAAATTCATGATTGTCAATATGATGCTGCATTTAGATTTTCAAAATGCACTATTCAGCATTGGGGGCTTGCATTTTATAAAAAGATGTGTATAGCCCTTGTAAACCAAAGCAATACTTAATTGAGTCTACATTGTTTGCTCATCGTATTGGCAAAGTAGATGCTCTAGTCTGTTTACCAATGAGAAGAAGTTAGTTGCATGTGTCTCATTTTAATTCTAAGAGCAGAGAACAATGTGTTTAGCTTAAGTTAAGTATAGTAACTCTCTATAAAATAAATGATGCACTACTAAAAAAGTAGTGCATTTTTTTTATTCTCAAGCTTATATGTTGCACAAATGCGGAACTATAAAATATTAACTTATGTTATACATCGAGCTTTTTCTGTTTAAAACTATTATGCGCTGTGTTAAGTAACATTTCTACAATACCTTCCTTATAAAAGACACGACAGCGATTTTGATAAAAAACTAAGATCCAGTGCAAAATATTAGTATACCCTTGAGCCCGATAAGGTGCATTGACAAGAAGTGTGGCATTCGGTTCAGTGTGTTGTACTTGGAAATTAGTAAATTGTGTTACGTCATTGCACATATTAATGGTGAGCTCTGCTATGCGTTGCTTATGTGGATCGGCAATGACAAGCAGAATATTATGTTGTGCATCTTCTTGCTGCGAAATTTTATAGCCTTTGGTAAAGACTGGGATAATAAAACCCGTGCAATATTCAGCTGGACTTTGATAATAACAGATATGTTGCAAGAGCAGAGTATTGATGTGTTCTTCAACCTTGGGCATATCACCTTGCCAAAAGGCATTAAAGAAGTCGGTCAATTGTTTGGTTTTGAGTTGTGCCGTAAAAGCCGCATTAGCAGCCTGTTTAAAGAAGTTGGTCATTTCACCATGGGGCAAAATGAGGGGTAGATTGTGTTGGCGGTCGGGCTGACCTTGATGTTTAGTATCTGATTGAGGCGCAAGGGTTAGATAGCCTGCATAATAGAGCAAGCTTAAAAAGGTTTCAGGTGTTGAATAGGCAGTATCTAGATTGATAGTAGGATTGATTTTGACTGGTAATGGTTCACCTTGCAGCAAACGGGCCCAGGCTGTTTCTTGGCCTGCAAAATGTTGAGTATTGTTCTTAAGAAGTTGCAAGATGGCTGCATCATCAGTTGTGGATAACCAATAGGAGCTGGGAGTCTCTATGGGATCTTCTTGCATGGTTTGGATGTATTTTAAGACAGTCCATGGGCAAAACATTTGGGTCGTTTGCCCAAAGTTATAGCTTGCAAAATAGCTAATTACTTCCGCTTGTTTAGCTATTAAGTCAGCTTCCCTTAGTAATTGCTGCACTTCAGGGAGTGTAAAACCTAAGTGTGTTGCATATTTATGGTGCGCAATCGAGTAACAGGTGAAATTATTACAGTCAGCTATAATGCTAGCGGAGGCAATTTGGACACATCCAGTGATTACGGCAAAACATAAATTAGGATTATCTTTAAGGGCTAGACCTAAAAAACCGCGCATAAAGGCCAGCATATCTTGATAATAGCCGGCATGTACAGCGCGTTCAAGGGGCATGTCGTAATCATCAAGCAAAATGATCACAGGTTTAGCATAGAGCTTGCTTAAGGCAGAAACTAAGCTTGCAAGGGCCGTTTTAAGTTGTGTTTGACTAAGCGGGGGGCCTGCTAGCTCTGTTAGGAGTTTTTGATCATTAGGTTTAACAGAGTTATCTGTTAAAAGGAGGGGATTATCTTGGCAGAGGCGAACCAAGGTATATTGGAGCATACAAAGAGCCTCTGCAAAGCTTGACCCTTCTACATCTTTTAAGCTTAAGGCAAGCACAGGATATTGTTGTTGCCAGGCTGCACATAGCTTGGCATTTTGGGCAATATAGAGTCCTGTAAAGAGGTCTTTGTGGGCTTGGGCCTTGTTAGGATCCTTTTGAATCTCAAAGAAAGCTTTAAGCATACTCAAGGTTAAGGATTTTCCAAATTTTCGCGGCCTTGTTAAGAGTGTCACTTCATTGGGACACGGGGTCAAGAGATCTTCCAGGATAGCTGTTTTATCAACGTAGCATAAGGATTCTGTACGTAATTTTTTAAAATCAGAAATGCCAAGATTAATGGGTAGCTGTGCCATAAGGATCCTTTTGGATCTCAAAGAAGGCTTTGAGCATGCTCAAGGTTAAAGATTTCCCAAATTTAGGCGGCCTTGTTAAGAGTGTGACTTCATTGGGGCATAGCGATTTTATGTATGTACTCAAGAGTTTACAGTATTATTTATTCATTGTGATACATTGATAATATATGGATAATCACTCTATTTATGGGCTTTTTGATACAGAGCATGAGGCTTTACATGTGTTGTCATTACACACTATATTATAAAAATATAGTATCTACAAAATTCTCAAATTTTTAATATAAAAAGTGTAGTTAGTTTGTAAAATGTGGCATGCGCACTAGATGTGCTGTGGGAATAATATCACGACAGAGTTGTTCATTAGTAAGCGCGTCTACGCCTTGTTTCGCGGCAATATCAAGATGCTTGGTCAGATTTTGACAGTTTTGTAACATGTGACGATCAAGTGGTTCAGAACCATTATATTCTTGGCGCAATTGCACTAAAATCTGTTGCACGGCTTGAGGATTTGCTTGAATAATATGACTTAAATGGTTTTTATATTGGTTCGCTGAGCGTAACAGTACATGATAATAACTTGTGCGGAGTTGTTCAGCTTTGGCAGTCTCACTAGGGGAAACTTGCGAGTTGGTCTGTTCGTTGAGAATGTTTGTGATCTGTAGATACCTAAAGGCATAGGACCGGATGGTTTCGGCCTGGTAGAGGGTCGAGCGCATTGTGTTTTCTAAAAAATTTTCTTGCTGGCGGGCAATGGCGCGTTCGCGTTCTGCCAGGATGGTGCGTAATTGGGCAAGATTTGCTCTAACGACAGAAGATTGGGTGGCATCACTGATACGATCAAGTTCTGTCAAAAGATCGCCATGTTGATTAATGCTTAGGAGTTGTTCGGCTGGGGTAGAAGAGTCAGATGGAGGTGACTGCGGGGTTTTTTGTTGGTGCGTTTTGGGCCGAGGTGGCTCTTTAGCTTGTGCCTGATTTAATTGGTATAAGCGATCGGCACTGGGCAGATTTAAGCCTGCTAGAACCAAACGTACACCCAAATCTTGAGCACGATAGACTCTTTTGGAGCTAAAGAGTGGCAGTTCATCACGCCAGCCTGGCAAAACGCCGGCAGGTTCGCTGCGGAAGCTGCCGCCCTTACATAATAAGCCGCCAGCGGCACCATGTAAGCGGCGCCGTTGATTGTTGTGCATATCGAGTTCTTCAATGGTTAAGCGGAAAAAACCCGCAACCATCTCCCTGACATTACCCATGGTGTCATAAAGACCCAAGGGGTTAGGCTTTCTAGACCCAATTGCCAGTGGGGCATTGCGGGGGGTTGTGTTATCCACAAAGACGCCATAATCGGTCGCTTTTTGGCCTGGTTTGAGGAAGGAATCATTGTGGTTGCGGTCTTCTTCAGCTACAGCAAGCCCGCCGCGGGCGGCAAATTCCCATTCTTCTTCTGTGGGTAAGCGTAAAAAACCCATCTGCTGGGTACCCAAATAACAGGGAATACTGTCATGGGCAGAATTTAAGAGCCAAGCATTGTAGCGTTTGAGAAATTCTTGGACTTCAAACCAAGAAATGTGGCTGATGGGCAGATTGGCTTGTGGGTTTAGATGTTCTTGGAGGTTAAAAGGTTGGAGTTCGCCGTGGGTATTGAGGCCTGTCATTACAACATCCCACTGTAAACGGCTCAGTTCATATTTTCCCAAAAAATAGAAGGCAAAGCCATTACTTAGTGTGCCGAGCTTGTCTTGCCAAGACTTAGGTAAATCTTGGCGTTCAAAAGATGCCGCCACATGACTTGGAAAACTCCGTTCATAAATTTGGCGACTCGGAGCAGTATTGTGAATTCCTAGCTGTATGGTGCGATCGTTTACAATACTGCCAGGCACGGCCACAATGCGCAAAGCTAAAAACAGACCATGCGGCATGGGTAGTAAAAAATCTTGCTCCGCGGGCTGTGGGTTATAGCAGGCTTCAGCAGTAAGATTTGCCGTCTTTGACATGATGGCAGCATAAGTTACAGATGAGATTTGCTGCAAAGAAAAGATGGTCAGGAGAATGATTGGCAAAATCTTATGCAGACAAGTTGCTAACAGTCTCAAGCTCAAGTGTTTTATATGGCAGAAATCAACTGATAAAGAAGAGTTAAGAGTGTACATTAAATTATGTTAGATGTGTTGTTAAAAATAGATAATAAAAAACAAGTTATAAATTCATTTTGTGGAGACACTTTTACACATCACGCATCACAGTAGCAGGATCAATGCAAGCTGCTTGCTGGGCGCCATTAAAGGCACCAAGCGAGGCTAAAATGATGACACTGACAGATGTCAATAAGAAATCTTGAATGTGTAAATGACAGATTGTAATTCCCTGACTTTGCTCCAGAAAGACATAGTCAATGCCTACACTAACTAAAAGGTAGACCAAGAAGGCCATGCTTAAGCCTGTTAGGGCTGTGAGCCAGGTTTGACTTAAGGGGTAGAGAATCAGGGCAGGTTTCCCAAAACCAAAGAGGCGCAAGAGACCCAACTGGCGCTGCTTGCGTCTTAAGGCAGCCCTAGTGGAACTGAGCATAAAGGCCACAAAACCTGTACCTACAGCTACAGCCAAGAGGAAAATAATGCGGTTTAAAGCCTGTTCAAGAGTTTTGATTTGGGCAATTTCGCGCACTTTGGTGCGGGTTTCAATGCCTAGTTGGGCTAACTCTTTAGTTAAAGGCGCTACACTGTCTAAATCCTTGGCATATAATCTAAATGAGGCATAAGTACGCGCTTCAAGGCGAGGCCGACCGCTGAAGCCACGTCTTGGCACGGCTAGGTCATCGCGAAAATCTTCAATATCTTCTAATAACTCAAGTGGTAAAAAACCAAGCACACGGTCAGAGAGGGTGTCTGGCAAGATACCTACAAGGGTGAGTGGGAGATCCAGGGATTCCAAGCGACCCTGATGATTTTTGCGGCCAAGCTTAGCTAGAATTGTATCACCAATGGAGGCATGTAATTTCATTTGGGCGCGGGCTGAGAGGAGCACTTCTGCTTTGGGGGCTGCTTGGGGAATTGGTAGATGATTTTGGGTTAAGAGGGGTTCACCTGGAGCACAGGGTTCAAAATGCACGGGTATAAGCTTGCCTGTGGGGCCTTCAAGGGTAATGTCTGTGGCAATTTCACGCGTGCGTCCGAGACAAAATATTGCCCCTGGTAGATTGGCAAAAGCGTGTATGTCTGCTTGAGTGTAGTTGGTACGCGTGCCACCGCGAGGAGTGATAATTAAAACCTGTGGATCGGCTAAGAGTTTATTTTGCATGGCTTCAATCACACCTGTGCGGACACCTTGTAAGACTAAGAGCGGCATTAGCATACTCGCTAAAGCAAGCACAGAGCAGATCGTCATGGTGCGTTCAAAGCACCAATCCCGTAGGGCCAGATATATAGCGAAACGCAAATTAGAAAACATAGGTTGCTAAAAGGTTGGCGTCTTAGAGTAGGGTAAGTGTTGCAGTAACATGCTCAGCTGTTTGGGTTAAGTTATAGACTGCTTGCTGCAAACCATAGGTTTTACTTAAGGATTGATCATGGGTGACAAGAATTAAGGTTGTGCCTTGTTCTTTGACAAGATTAACCAGACTATCCATGACTGTTGTGGCATGTAGGGGGTCTAGGGCAGCAGTGGGTTCATCTGCGAGTAAGAGGACGGGGCGGGGTAAGAGGGCGCGGATAATGGCAACGCGTTGCCTCTCGCCCACAGATAACAGTGTGGGCTTGGTCAAAAGATGGGCTGCGAGGCCTAATTTTTGGGCGAGACAAAAAGCTAGTTCTTCACATATTTCTCTTTGAGTACCTTTTAACCGCGCCGTTAAGGTCATATTTTCGAGGGTTGAGAGATAGGGCAATAATTCGCCAGTTTGTAGGACATAGCCAATATATTGCTTTCGTAGATACGCTAAAGTTTCAACCTGCGCTTTTGCATGTAAACTTTGCAAATCATAGCTAGAGCTTGCAGGTGTAAAAATAAATTGTTCCGCAGAATCACTACCTAACGCTAAGCCTAACAAATCGAGAGTTGTACTTTTCCCACAACCACTTGGGCCAGTTAAAGCAAGCATATCACCTTTATTGAGGGAAAGGTGTGGGATTTCAAGAGTATAGTGTTGACCTTGAGTACGCTGTTTACATAAGTTTTTGATTTGATAGAGCATCATTGCCATGTAGGTCTATATTGTAAATATAAAAAATGATAAAATTTAAAATAGCAACATATACGCAAAACTTAATATATATAATACCATAGCTACACAATATTTTTGATACATGAGTAGTCGGTGAAGAAAATTTAGTTCGCAATAAAGTTATGGTAACATTTTTAAGGGCACACGATATACCCAATCATTTGGATTGGTCGCGCCAAAACTTTCCCAATGTGTTGAATCTTGATCATATTGTTCATAACGCCGAATTAATGTTTTTAAACGTAAAATAAATTCTTGACGATCACCTGTTGTCATACTTTCCCAATCAGCTTGTGTCATACCACTTACTTTACTTTTATATGGTAAATCTGTGATAATTTCATCAATTAGATTATTTTCAACTAAATTGCGTTCTGGATGTAATTCAAATTGTTTAGGATCAAGACTCATCTGAGCTGCAGCGGAACGGATTTGGGCAAATAAATCTGTGTCACCATTTAAAAAAGATTCTTCACTAGCCTGTAATAACAATTTTAATTGTTGATATAAGTTACTCAATTGACTTTTCGTTAAGAGCACGCAAGGTTCACAGGCGATAATAGGAGCACTATAGGCAGCTTGCTCCATGCGCGTAAGATCAGCATCAGCAATCCAGGCCTTGACAACAGTAGGCATCGTACTGTTGCGTAGATTACCCAAGAATTGTAACTGCATGGCATAGCCTGTGCTTGCGGCAATCTGTCTAGCTTTGTCTTCGGGGCTTAATTTCTGGTTGGCAATAGCGACTGTGGGCTTTGGTAAGAATTGGCCCGTAGCAGTGGCATGCAGTAACTTGGTATATGAATTGGCTAAAATATTGGCAGTAGCATGAAAGGCTTTGGCACCTTGCTGCCGACTAGTCGCATTAATGGGGATATAGCTTGCTTGATTATCACTTTGCATGGTTAAAGTGCGATAAGCCTTGGCCGCATAAGCATGGTTTTTTGTATTATCTACACCTTTAACATGGACAGCTGTCAAATAGATTCTTTTTTCGCGTAAATAATCAGCTAAGACTTCAGGTGAAAAACCTGTGAGAGATGTGGGATCATTGGCAGCGAGAGGACCTGCGTCAGACAAAAGTAACATGACGCGACTTCCATAATTCTCCCAACTTAATTTATCGGCAGCTTCGCGTATTCCTGCAAAGGAATCTTCATTGATATCATGGCTTGAAATAGTAGCTTCTTTGAGATTGCGTAAGGCCTCCTCGATTTTTGCGCGTTCTTTCACTGTGGTAAAATCACAGATCACTTTTGATGTGTATTGTAAACCAGGTGTACGTTGTAGGTTGCTTCTAAATGCGACTACAGCAAAGGCCATTTTATCTGCATATGGACTTTTTTCTAAGACGTTATAGAGATGCTTAATTAGTGCTATGGTTTGTTCAATGTATGGCCCCATAGAAATACTGGTATCGATAACAAATGCAAATCCGATACGTAAATGCCTGTCATTGGGTGTAGACCCAGGATTATTTGCGCGGGGTGAATTGGGATTCATATTGCCAGGATTAATTGAAGCAACTTCCACAAGCTTTAATTCATCATATTGATTATCAAAATTTAACACTGGCAATAAATAAAAATTCTTTTCTGCGACTTGCGTGTCAAGAGGCTCGGTGGCAACAATGGGTAAATTGTCAGGAATTGAACCTGGATTTTTGCGAATGATTTGTAAATAAGAATCTACTTTTTTTTGCACACTTTCGGCTTGACAGGTTTCAAGCAAGGATTTGTGATCTTTAAAAAATAACACAGGGTCACGTCCTGTGCGATCAGTAAATACCATAGTTATGGCTTGCGGCCACTCTGTGACTAAGTTTTTGTCGATCCAGCCATCAGGATTGGCGAGATTAACACCTACTTGAAGACGTGTGTCAGCCCGTGCAAAAATATACATGACTGTAAAGGTGCGCACATCACGGATAATAGTTGCGTCAGCTGTGGGGCCATTATAGAGTTTGGCACCTGGATGTGTGACCAAGCGTTGAAAAACTGAAGTTTTGCCTTGTTGCAAGAGAGGCTTTGCCATAGAGATAGATACTTGAGCCATGCTTATTATGCAACAGATGATAAGAGAGAACAAGAGACGCATATACTTTGTTTTAGCTTGCATAAGTAATATCCAGACCTTTTGTTATCAACTCAATATTAATAACCGTAATGTTATTACATTATACACAGTTGGCCGATAAATAAATTATAGTTTGATCAAACTCATCACTATATAATGATTTATATATAAAAATAAATCTGCAAAATACGGTATATATGCTACATGAAACATATAATAAAGATATATTATATATGTAGTTTATATCATTAATAAATATATATGAATTGGTTTATTTAAAAACAAGCAGAACATAATGTATTTACTACTTATTTTAGTTTGAGGTTATTTAGAGTATGAATATAATCAAAGTCAAAATCTAGATGGTGTTAAAAAATTTGCAGAAAAATAACTTCTAAGTAATAGTTTTATTTGTTGCAGCTATGTTAATCAGAAGATTTGAACCTGAAGTAAATATTCTTTTAAGGCAAGAGTAAGATCAGAATACTTAGACAAGAGTATAAAATGCAGTGAGTAAATTGCAAAAATAGTAAGATGCTAAATATGATTGTAAACTCAAGATAATACTTACAAGATAGATAATAAGATGAATATTTCGCTGATATGATCATATTTTATCTTACAGTATTGAAATAAATCATTACGTTTGTAATGCATATCGTGAATTTTGTTTAAGAAAAAATGCAGAGCACACTAATTAGCTAGTTGCAGATGTTGTTATATTGCTGTACATAAAATCTTATATAATAATCTATATGATTTTGAAATATATTTTCAAAATCAGACTTTTTCTTCTAAACATAAAAGTATAGAACATCAAGTTTATAGTGCTAATGTTATAAATTGCTGATTCCAAAAATGATATAAAATATATCTTTATGTTTTTTGATATAGCACAGTTTAAACATGTAAGCGATATGTAATAGCTATGATTATAAAGATTAATGAATATAACAATATAAAACTCATATACTATTCTGAATTTTGCATGGTTTTTTACGCAAAATGAAGAACCATAATGAATATATTGTCATGGAATTGAATTTGAAATCGTATCTGGTTAATGTATTGCAAAAACTATTATATTTTTTTGATAGTTTTAATAAACATACATCAATGAAGTAAGTATATATGATTTTCAACTTTTATTGACTATAAAATT
>JAFTDU010000073.1 GCA_017454005.1 Desulfovibrionaceae bacterium
AAATTATCCGTTTAAAATTTAGATATTTTTAACATACAATGAGGTGGCCGTCCACCCATTCAATTTCGCTCGGGTGGGCTTAAATTCGGCCCTCGCCAAATCTAGGGGGTTACCCTAAAAGTCATTGAAACGTGACACTAGCAAGCAAATTTAGAAACAAAAAAAGCCCTCTTAGAAGGGCTTATGATTTACTTAATTTATGGTGCGCCCAGACATGACCAAAAATTACATTTAAAAATGCGCTTTACAAGAACTAAGCTCCGTACTGCAAAAATTGTTTTACTCAGCAATTTTAGGTGGGCTCTTATTGCAGGCTCAGATTCGCGCCTGTTGTTTATGTGATATCGTTTTTTGTAGCTTAAGTTGCTTTAAGCTTATTTGGGCATTTTAGCAAAATATAGGCAGGTACGTCCTGCATGGATGCTTGCGCGTTATTTGGATTCTAGCATAGCAGTATGTCGCAACGCTACAAAATGAATATAAAGAATGGAAGCGGCTTCTGTGGACCAAAAGCGATGATAAGCTGCCCATTGTGGACTTTTGCACTTAAGCTTGGCTAAGTGGAGCAGATGAGCTTCTTGGCCTTTTTCTTTCTAACAGTCGTTGTAGTTTTATGCTACTCGTTGGCTGTCTCTTATCTTATGAATAAAAATTACGCTGCACAGTCCTAACTCTTCTTTTATCATCCAAATACTTTGAAACATATCTGTGGCACCAGTAACAAAGAACATGTGTTTAGTTCCTTGCTAACCTAGACGCATACAAAAATGTTGACGTAGTTTGCCTTTTTTCATGATGAGTGCTTACATACTGGGCAATGTAAATCTCTATAATAGTATACCAATGGCGCTTTTTAAGAATTGTCTATCAAGAAAGCTATATCTAAAACGTGACGAAGATATTTTCTGCTGAGATCTTGGCGGCAAGATGTATACATAACGCATCTTACACTTTTCTACATGCGCGATCATACAAAAAACCCCAGTGCGTACACTGGGGGCGCAAATCCGTAGCCCACTTAAGAGCCAACAATCCGCGTGGGGACATAAAGAACTTTTCGCTTAACTCTAAAAAAAAGTCAATACTCAAAAAATGCGCCAATTTGGCAATCTTAACGCCAAACCCGTGCATGAAACGCTTATTTAATCTTTTGCACTACTAACTTGCGCTACGCCTAAACAATCATCGATGGCACGTTTGCCTGATTTTTAGACACAAAAAAAGCCCTCTTGGGAGGGCTTATTATTTACTTATTTATGGTGCGCCCGGAGAGACTCGAACTCCCAACCTACAGGTTCGTAGCCTGTTGCTCTATCCAATTGAGCCACGAGCGCATAAATCTTTAATATGTCAATAAAGGTACTTTTGTCAAGCCATCTTAAGCTTTGGCCTGTGCAGCTTGATTTACAGCCCGAGTTAAACGCGACACCTTGCGGGCTGCCTTCTTCCAATGGATGGCTCCCTTGGAAGCAGCTTTAGCCAACACCGAAGTAGCTGTAACTAAACTCGTCTTAGCGGCATCAAGATCTTCTGCACGCAGCGCGTTATTGACAGCCTTAACCACATTCTTGACGCGCGTCTTATTAGCGCGATTACGGGCCTGGTGCTCAAGGCTCTGTCTATGCCGTTTGAGCGCAGATTTATGATTAGCCACAGTTTCCTCCAATATTTCTTGCTTCAATCTTTATGGCAAGCAAGGGTTATATAAGTCATCGCAACAGTGCTGTCAAGGCCTGTCGCGCAGGTTAAATTTGCAGGGCCGCCACATCAACTATTGCTGTATAAAGTTGCGCAATACTTTGTAAGAGGGCCAAGCGATTTTGGCGCACCAAGGGATCTGGCGCAACCACCATGACCGTATCGAAAAACTTATTTACATACGGTCGTAAGGTCGCAACCGTCTTAAGCCTCAGGCTATAATCAGGATCATGGGTCACCTGTTTTTGACACTCAGCCAAAGCCGTGGCTAGTTCTTGCTCACACTTATCTTCAAAGCGTTCAGCTTGCCAGGTAGGCGGATTGGGAATATCCGCCGCCTGTTTTTGCAAGATATTGCCAATTCTCTTGAGCATCTGCACATTTTCCACATAATCTGGCGCGGCTTGGAAGGCTGTAAAGGTCGTTAAGCGCGTCAGCACATCCGGCACATTGGGTAACCCTGCCCGCAAAATGGCGTCAATTAAGACCACATTATGTCCCAAACCTTGCAGATAATTCTGCAGCCGTACGGCCAAAAATTCATTTAATTTAGCGCAAGTCTCGGCAGGGGAAAGTTTCCAGGGGCGTTGACCATAGAGTTCTAAGGCCTTGGCAAACAACGCTTGCAGATCAAATTTAAAGTCAAACTGCACACAAATTCTAATGATGCCTAAGGCACAGCGCCGCAAGCCATTGGGGTCAGCCGTACCTGTGGGAATCTTATTTAAACCAAAACAGCCAGCTAGTGTATCGGCCTTGTCTGCCATGGATAGGAGAGCGCCAAGTAAACTTTCAGGCAAAGGACTGTCAGGACCTGCTGGGAGATACTGTTCCTGTAAGGCTTGGGCAACCTCGGGATTCTCACCCCACACCTTGGCATAGATGCCGCCCATGATCCCCTGCAAGGTATCAAACTCGCCCACCATGCCGCTGACAAGATCTGCTTTGGCAAGTAAACCGGCACGCTCAGCTGCCGCTTCTTTGTCATGTGCACCCACAGCCTGCACCAGCCAAGCCATCAAAGCTTGCAGACGCCTGCTTTTTTCGCCGAGGCTGCCTAGTGGCCCCATAAAGATGACCTGGTCTAACTTGGTAAGCCAACTTGCAAAATTGGCCCGCAAATCCTCGTGGTAAAAGAACTTGGCATCCTCAAGTCGCGCATGTAAGACCCTCTCCCAGCCGCGCTTAACCACATCTAGATCTTGGGGCTCTAGATTCAAGACACACAAAAAATTGGGCAAAAGTTTACCTTGGGCATCTTCTACCCCAAAACTTTTTTGGTGACTCTCCATGCTTGTTAGGAGCACTTCCCGCGGCACTTCCAGATAGCCTGTATCAAAACTACCCAAGATCGGTACAGGATGTTCAACTAACCCCTCGACCTCAGCTAAGAGACTATCCTTCCACAGAATGGTACCACCCACAGCTTGGGCTTTGGATGTACCCTCCCGCACAATGATCTCGCGCCGCTTATCTCCGTCTAAGACCACACCGCCCTGTTTAGCTAAAATGCTAAAATACTCTGGCGCACTTGGCACACTAAATGGACCAGCCCCATGGATACGGTGACCATAGGTTAAGCGATCACTCTCAAGGCCATCTAAGCTAAAAGAGACAACTTCACTATCAAAGAGAGCCAAAAGCCAATGTATGGGTCTTGCATAGGCTAACTGCCCACTGCCCCAACGCATGCGTTTGGCAAAGGGCAAACCTTGCACAAGATTTGGGCAAATCTCGGCCAAGAGATCTTGGGCTTTGCGACCGCCAACCTTACGTTTAGCCCCCACATAGACCCCTTTGGGAGTCTTGAGTTCCATAAGGTCAGCTTCACTCACCTGTTGGGTCTTTAAAAACCCTTGTAAGGCTTTACTTGGCTTACCATCGACCCAGGCAATACGTACAGGCGGCCCTGAGACCACCTCTTCACGTTCAGTCTCAAACTGGGCTAAATCATGCACAACTACAGTAGCGCGTCTAGGCGTAGCATAGGCGGCAATTTCTCCATGTACCAAATTAGCCGTAGCTAAGGCTTCGGTCATACCTGTAATGAGAGCCGCTTTTTCACCGGCTAAAAATCTAGCTGGCAGTTCTTCACTACCGATTTCAAGCACGAAGGTACTCATTGGGCGGCGCTCCTTGCCTCTGCTAACAGCGGAAAATGTTGCTGCTCACGTTGTTCCACATACAATTTGGCTACGCCTTGGGCCAATGCCCGCACCCGGCCAATATACCCGTTGCGTTCTGTGATGGAAATGGCGCCGCGAGCATCTAACAAATTAAAGGTATGTGAACATTTGAGACAATAATCATAGGCCGGCCAGGGTAAACCTAAATCTTGCAAACGTTTTGACTCTTGTTCAAAGGCTTTGAACGATTCAAGCAACATGTGCGCATCACTTGCGTCAAAATTATACCGTGATTGTTCTACTTCATTCTGGTGATAAATCTGCCCATAGGTCACATGTTGATTCCATTTTAAATCATAAACAGATTCAACACCTTGCAAATACATCGCCATACGTTCAAGACCATAGGTCAATTCTACACTAATAGGATTGAGATCTAAGCTACCAACCTGTTGAAAATAAGTAAATTGACTTACTTCCATACCATTGAGCCAGACTTCCCAACCTAACCCCCAGGCACCCAGGGTGGGAGATTCCCAGTCATCTTCCACAAAACGTATATCGTGGCACTAGCTGCCAAGCCTAAAGCCTCAAGACTGTGCAAATATAAATCTTGGACATTTATAGGCGAGGGTTTCAAAATTACTTGAAACTGAAAATACCGTTGCAGACGATTGGGATTTTCACCGTAACGCCCATCGGTGGGCCTGCGACAAGGCTCCACATAAGCGACCTTCCAGGGTTCAGGTCCCAAGACCCGCAAAAATGTGCTAGGATTAAATGTCCCAGCGCCACACTCAACCCCTGAGGGCTGTTCAAGTACACAACCTTGACTTGCCCAGTACTTCTGGAGGGTTAAGATAATATCCTGAAAATACATGTATCTTCCTTAACAAAAACAAATAAAATAAAAAGTAGCCACGATGCTACATAATAATTCAAGCATAAAAAGCAAAAATAGGCGTAAGATAGCATATCGCACTCTTAGAGAGTTATATGCGGATAAAGCTACCTTTGCGCCAAATAATCCCCAAATGATACTGAATAAAACCATCAATGGTACGGGCGACAATTTGCCGTTGTGTGCCAGTTAAATCATGGGTGTACCATGCTCTTGGCAGTTCTTGGGCTACACGCCTAAGCATGCTCAAAATCTTGTGATCTAAGACAATTGCAAAGCGTTGCTGCTCCGGCAGAGAAAGCTGATTTTGACACCCTGGGCAAAAGATTTGGCCTGCATTGACCACAAAAAGGGAGGCATCCTGAATGGGTCTCTGACACAGACTACAGTGCCAAAGATCTGGGGCATACCCTGTGGTGCAGGCCAAATGAAAGCGAAATAACAGCGGCAAGAGATCACTGATGGGGTTGCTCACTTCTAGTGTGTGGCGCAAATCTTCGAGCAAGCTAAAGACATGTTCACAGTGTTCATCGGTTGTTCCAAAGGTTTCCAAAAAGCGCAGACAATTGGCAGCTACCCCCATGCGCGACCAATTCTGCCGCAACTGATTTGGTCCTGCCACAAGTTGTGCTTCTTCAAGAGTGTAACAATCGCGGCGTTTTGCTCGCCGAAACCGACACTGCAGGGTATTAAAGACCTCAAGACACCCACAAAATCTATGCTTACTAACACTGCCACCAAACGCAAAAGCCGTCATCAGGCCTTTGCCTTGCACTAATAATTTCAACCAGAGATCAATTTCCCGAAAATGTCCAACACGCAACACCAAGGCTTGCGCATTCCAATCATTCACTGAACCTCTCCTGAGGGAAAGGTCACGGTACGCACTTGGCCAGGTTTGCCAACCGGCGGAATATCCTTGCCATTAAAGCGGAAGCGCACACCACCGGCATTGCCCAGCTTCAACTCTAACTGCTCACGAAACGATAAGGCAAAGGTTTCGCCCTTACGTAAAGAGAATTGCCGCACCTCTGTTTTATCCGCACTTGAATGCACCCAACAGGGTTCGGTGGCCACAATAATGACCTGCTGTAGAGTCCCTTGGGGGGGCGCAGGTTGTGGGATAGGCTGGGGCGCAGGCGGCACAGGAGTTGTCTCGACTTGGGGTACGGGTTTCGCAGGAACTTGGGTGCTGGCACCTTCTTCTACAAGAGAAGCCCTAGGTGTAGTTGAAATAGGATCTACTTTATGGAGGGCATCCAGGGGATTTTCAGGTTTTGGCTGCACTTCAGGCTTGGGGGCGACCTTGGGCGTTGGGGCAACCTGACCTAGGGGTGCTGGAATCTGGGCATTCGTTTTCCCGGGATCTGTAGATGGCTTAGTTGTTAAACTAGCCGTTTTGGTGTTGATCCAATCTAGGGCTTGTCCGATATACCCACGTTGCCAAATGAGATAACCCATGCCGCCAATGATGCCAAAAAATAACACCATGACAATTACTTGCGGTAAGAAGCGTCCTAAGCCACCGCCAGGCATACTGACGGTCTCCAGATTAGAGGAGGTCTCGTGCGACATGCCTCTAGAGATCAAGGCGACAGCTTGCGCAATATCTTCCGCATTTAAACCTAAAAAATTGCCGTAGGAACGTAAAAAACCCTTGGCGTAGGCTACATGGGGAAAATTGGATGTATCACCTTCCTCCAGGGCCCTGATCACGCGCGAACTAATTTTTAATTTGCTCGATACCGCTTCGAGACTCAGTGCGCGTTGTTCACGTGCCTCACGTAAACACGCTCCAAACTCTTCTAACGTCATAACTGAAGACCCTTGCTGTGCAACTTAGAG
Source organism: Desulfovibrionaceae bacterium (assembly GCA_017454005.1). Lineage (GTDB taxonomy): Bacteria > Desulfobacterota > Desulfovibrionia > Desulfovibrionales > Desulfovibrionaceae > Desulfovibrio. The sequence continues at coordinate 6,571 of JAFTDU010000073.1, forward strand.
ACGAATATCAATCACAGCTTTTTTCTTTAATTGACTACTGTAATCCTCAAAGCGATCTTTGCTTTTAGGGGCACGTAAAATTTCCATAATCATGGGGGTGGCTTGTTGCTTGGTTAATAATTTATAATCACCACCTCCGGGTCGAAACAAATAGACTTGTGCTTTAAAATCATTCTTTCTTGCATCTTTAATCAAGAATATATCTGATACAGTCCCAGGCTTCATTGCCATTAAACGTTGAGACATTTCATCATTCAAACGATCCCATTCGACTTTACCTGTATCGCCGCCTTTCTCACGCGTTGGATGAATCGAATATTTAGCGCAGGCTTCGGCAAAAGAAAGTTCTCCTGAACGCAATTGTCTAGCAATGGTAGCTGCAGGGGCTCTGGGATCATAAATTATAATACCCATATGCAGACCACTCCGATCATAGAGTGTATCTTTATGCTCATTGTAGTATTTGTCAATCTCTTCAGGTGTCACAACAGTACGGCGCCCTACTTCTACGCCGAGCACCCTTTGCCCCAAAAGTTGCCGCTCAATATTTTTGCGCAACTCCGCAACAGTTAAGCCTTCTTTGGCTAACTCGGCCTCAAACTGTGCCTTTGACAGACGGCTTGACTTCATAATCTCAGCAATACGTTTATCAACTTCGCTCTTCGACACAGTAATCTTGAGACGTTTCGCTTCTTGTTGCACTAAGATATCTAAAATCATGTTGTCTAAGACCTTACGCATGATTTTATCAACAGTCTTACTATCTGTTGCCCGGGCACGCTTCAGCTCAGGTACAGCAGCACGTTGCAGATCATACATCGTAATTGGCTTACCATTAACAACTGCCACAATCTTACCAAGCTGTACGGCAGAGCTATTGACTGGCACGCTTACACACAGCAAAAGTCCCATGAGCACAATTAAGCAAATTTTCTTCACACCTACCCTCCTGCGTCACCGTGCTCGGTGTTATCTCAACCATATAATGTCATTTAGACAACATCTTCTTTATTATTAGTTTTGTAATGTTGTAGTACAATTCACAAAACCACATCTCATAGACGACATATTATGTTATATCTTGATGTTCACATGTCTTGACGCAATATCTGCGATCATAAATTAAGCAAGACATAGTTAATCATACATACTCTGATTGATCCCTAATATTGGGCTTCTCTGTTCGCAAAATTCACAAATGAAGCAAGATCATATGTTACAGATGTAAGTTGCGCCAAAATGTTTGAAATGGGCTTTACAATGTAATATTAATTGAAAAAAGTTCAATCTTTACATATCAGCAGAAGCACCATGTATCACACATAAGATCAAAATTTACGCAACCACAAGATTCAATTAAGCTTCTCATAGTTGAGCCTGAAAACACAATATGAGAAACTATAACATTAAGTTTTAGGCAATAAAGCAGCTAAACGTACGCGCAAGAGATCAAGAGCGCGTTCAAAACTCTCCTCTTTTTCAAGGGGAAAGGTCACGCTCTGCGGCGGTGTCACCTTGGCGCCTGCAATCTCATGCACCAAGGCAATTATCTGTTCAGGCCGCACCGCTGTCTGGCCTTTATTCCAAGTCACAATGACGCGGTCAAGATTAATGTCGGCACGTCCCACCTGCAAGGTGGTCAGAACTTCTTTGAGATTTAAAATGGCCACAAAATTGAGCAGTTCTGTGGGTAAGCTGCCAAACCGGTCACGAATTTCCAAAATAATTTCTTCGCGGCGTTGCGGCGAATTGGCACTTGTGAGGGCTTTATAGAAGCGCATCCTTTCACGACTATCATCCATATAGGATACAGGAATGTGGGCTGGGAGACCCAAATTGAGTTCTGTTTCGCTGAGATTGTTTTCAGGCAGGCCTTTTAACCTGGCCACTGTATTTTCAAGCATCTCCAAAAAGAGATCCAGGCCCACACGGCTCATGTGCCCTGACTGCACCTCACCTAAAATGTTGCCAGCCCCCCGTAATCTAAGATCTTCCATGGCCAATTGGAAGCCTGCGCCCAAGTAATCCATTTCTTGGATGATTTTCAGCCGTTCTTCAGACATTTTAGCTAAATGTAAGCGATCTGGCACAATGAGATAGGCATAGGCTTGCCTATCACTCCGCCCAACTCGCCCCCGTAACTGATAGAGTTGGCCGAGTCCAAACATCTGGGCTTGATCAATAATAATCGTATTCACATTGGGAAAATCAAGGCCTGATTCCACAATGGAGGTGCACACAAGAATATCGATCTCCCCATGCCAAAACTGATAGATGATTTTCTCAAGCTGAGCCTCAGCCATCTGCCCATGGGCAATTTCAATGCGAGCCTTGGGGGCAATTTTGTGCACATATTCGGCACACCTTGCCAAACCTTGCACCCTGTTATGCACCCAAAAGATTTGACCCTGGCGCTCCATTTCGCGTTGAATAACCTGACTCAAAAATTGGTCTTCGCGCTGGATCACCACTGTTTCCACAGCCTTACGGTTTTCTGGGGCTGTTTCAATGAGGGAGAGATCGCGGATGCCTGACATTGACAATTGCAATGTACGCGGAATGGGTGTCGCTGTGAGTGTCAAAACATCCACATTTTTTTTGAGTTCTTTGAGTTTTTCTTTGTGGCGCACTCCAAAGCGTTGTTCTTCATCTAAAATTAATAAGCCCAAATTGGGCAGTTGCACATCTTTAGATAGCAGGCGGTGTGTACCGATGACAATGTCAAGTTTGCCTTTGGCAGCCTGGTTTAACACCTGTTGTTGTTTGGTTCTAGGCACAAACCGACTTAAAAGGCCCACATAGAGGGGAAAGCCTGCCAGACGTGCTTTAAAGGTTTGGTAGTGTTGTTCTGCCAACACAGTTGTCGGACAGAGTAAGGCTACTTGACGGCCTTCAGAAGCAGCCCTAAACGCCGCTCTCAAGGCCACTTCCGTTTTGCCAAACCCCACATCGCCACAGACTAACCGATCCATGGGGGTGGGTTTAGCCATATCGTCTAAGACATCTTGTATGGCTTGCGCTTGATCAGGGGTTTCCTCATAGGCAAAGGTCGCCTCAAATTCATGATACAGTTCACTCAAAGGCCCATATTGAAAGCCTTTAGCAACCTTGCGATAGGCATACATTTCCACTAAATCAGCAGCAATTTTTTCAATTGCTTTACGTGCCTTTTCGCGACTATTTTTCCAACCTGCACCACCCAAGCGGTCTAAAGCTGGCTCACCTGTATCATTACCCTTATAACGTTGGATTAATGAGATATTATCTGCAGGAACATATAATTTATCATGACCGGCATATTCGATCAATAAAAAATCATTAGCACAATTATTGAAGGTTAAATGATGCAGACCACCAAAACGGCCAATGCCATAATCGCGATGGACTAAAAGATCACCTTCATTGATGCCATCAAAAGTATGTAATCCCCGAAACTTACCGCGGGGTACACCCACTTGTTTCCTGGCCTTAGGGAAAATAATTTCTTCGCCTAAGATTAATGTATTTTCCCAGACAAGTTCGCAACCTTTGCGAAAGGGGGCTATAAGCGCATAGAGGCCTTGAGAACGACTATCATAGGCCAGTTTGGGCACAATACCATCTTGTTCGGCCAATTTAAGAAATTTACTGCGCCCCCTGTTGGACGAAAAACTTAAAATAACCTGCCTGTAGGTACTGCACCACTGTTTTAAGGCCGTAACTAACGCTTGCCAGGGCCGATCTTGAGCTTCTTTTTCTTTGAATAAGGCGGCAAAACTATTTATGGAACGTTCGACAAGGGCCTGCCCTGCTCTGACATCAGCAAAAATTTGATTAGCAAAGATTAAGTGCGCAAATTTGTTCCACGGATTTATGTCACGCTCAGCCCGCAATACAAGGTTTGCTGGCTGCAAGGGACTGTCATCTTCTGCCTCTAAACACACAGTTAATTCTTCACGTTCCTGTTTTAAGGCAGCAATCATATCTTGTTCTTCTTGAATAAAGAAGACAGTGTCTTTAGGTAACCAATCCTCAAGGACTGTGGTCTTTGCAAAACAGACAGCACTTAAGAGATGGGGATCTTGGGTTTCCAAACCTTTTTTTAAGATATAAGCAACATTTTCAGAAAGAGCGTCGCGAGCTTTTAAGGCATCTAGATGCTCTTTAGCCTGGTTTAACTCGGTTTGGGATAAGGCAAGACACCCCATGGGTAAAATGGTAAGTTCCTCAAGTCTATGGTTAGAACGCTGCGTGTCACAATCAAAGATCCGCATTTCTTCAAGGGTATCCCCAAAAAACTCTAAGCGGATGGGTTTGATGTAGCCTGGAGGAAAGATATCTAAAATATCCCCACGCCAGGCTATATCGCCAGCGTGCGAGACTAAACTGACCCGTTCATAGCCCCAGGCCAGGGCTTGTTCAATGAGCAGTTCTGGCGCATAGTCAACATCTTTAGTTAAGGTTAATGTGCGCCCATTAAAAAAGTTTAGGGGCACATGTTTCAGTAACAAAGTCTCCAGACTAGTCACCACACAATGGGGTTTATTTTGCAACAACGCATAGAGGGCAGCAATATTTTGGGCCTGCAGATCGCGATCCAAGTGCTTGATCGTTGGCGCAAAAACCTGCAAAGCATGTGTCCACTGCGGCAAGGTCGGATCTAAAACCAATCCTTCTGCCTCGCGTGAAAAGAGCGGATAGATAGCTTTGAGCATTGCTTGGGCATCACTATTTACGCCTACAAGCAGACAAGAACGCCCCTGCTGCACCACATCACTAGCCACGCGACACATTGACGCAAGACCACTCCGTTGAATATAGACTGGAGTTTTAGATGTAGGAATAAGGGAGAGAATTTCTTGCATAGGGCTTCGAGTTTCTTGCATATCTTTAGCGCGGCAAAAACACAAAAAAAGATTGTGTTAGTTAGTGTTGCTGCCAAGAACAAAATTCTTGCCAAGGTTTAAAAATTGCATGGTGCAAAAAAAACACAGAAGATTTAGCGTAAACTTGGGCCATCTGGCTTGCAAAAAGCTGCAGCTGCTTTGCTTTGCAACCGTCAATGTGCAAGAACATTCTTGACAGGCGCTCGCAATGTAGCTTAGGCAACAAGTAGCTTCAAACAAGTCTTGTACAAATCTTAGACACACAGCGTAAAAAAATAGACAAACGATGCTTTTTGAGGAGTCTGCATGTTAAGCCATACCTTACTCGACGAACAAGCCATTAAACTTGCCCTAGAACGCTTGGCCTCCGAGGTTATTGAACGCCACGCCCATAATACACCATTAATGCTTGTGGGGATTGAACGGCGCGGCGTAGATCTAGCTCACAGATTGCGCACAATTATTAGTGCCAAACAAGGCAAGAGCTTGCCTCTAGGCACCCTTGATATCAATCTCTACCGTGATGATTGGACGAGTATCATCGATCGCCCCCATATTGGCGTATCCTCCATTCCTGTAGACATTACCAATTATACGGTATTGTTAATTGACGATGTGCTCTTTAGTGGACGCACCGTACGCGCAGCCCTAGATGCTCTTTTGGCCTATGGTCGACCCAAATCTGTGGAACTCTTGGTGCTCATTGATCGGGGACACCGCGAACTCCCCATTCAAGCTGATTATGTGGGTAAAAAGGTCACAACACGCCCTGAGGAACAGGTCTCGGTGCTTTTGATGGAACGTGATGGCAAAGATCTCGTCTGTCTAGAGACTAAAGAGTCAGCTAGTTAAGTGCAAACCACTTACCCCGCAATACATCTACGCATACTGCTTGTGCTTAACTTTTTAATTTGAAGCCAGTTTTATGCATAAATTCATACATGGCGAAAATTAGAGCTGCTAAAAGTAAGGGCAAAATATAATAAAGTAGTCTAAATAAAAGCACACATGCAAATACAACTTGGGTTTGATCGGTGTGGGTTAAGTTAATGATGACCAACTCAAATACACCAACACCGCCAGGCACATGGGTTAATACTACAGCTACTTGTGCCAAGAGATAATTTGGTATGAATTCATAAAAAGGAATACCTAAGGAACCTGGCAATAAAATATACATGCACCAGGCAGCTGCCACAATATCAATGCCTGAGACTATCAATTGGGCAATTGCGATTTGGGGGCTCGGGAAGACAAACTCACGCCCAAAGACATGGAGAGTCTTTCTGATGCAAAAACAGCTAACAATATAGGCCATGGCCACAACAAATAATAAGGCGCCTAGGGCCCGTAAGTCACTAAAGGGGAGGTGGGCAACAAGATCTTGGGGAATCTGCGGTGGAGTTACCATAAAGAAAATGCCGCAGAGACCTAAGACGCCAACCCAAAAGGTGACTGCTAACATCAATACAAGGCGCACAATCTCTGAAATGGAAAAATCCCAAGCGCTATAAAATCTGTAGCGCACAGGCGTCCCTGCAAGGAGAGCGCCAAAATTATAGCTCACGGCCTGGCCTACAAAAGAGACCAAGCAGACTTTAGGCAATGATAAACTCTTATGGATAGCCTTAATAGCTAACCAATCATATCCCACAAGGATAATGTAACTCAATACAGTGCACAATAAAGAGCAGATAATTCTCCAAGACTCTACTTGGGATATACAATCTTTAATTTGAGCAATGCTATATTGTTTAAGTTTATCATATAAAAGATAAATCGCAAGACAAAAAATCGCTAAAACTAATAAATTTTTGAAGTAACCTAAATATTTTTTCATTTATATTTTTAATATGTTACACAACATTTAGTATAACATACTACTCCTTTGAAAATGAAGAAGTATATGGTGAAAAAAAGATTAATAATTTCTATATTTAGTTAGAAACATATTATATAATATTTATACACAAAGTATAGATGTTCAAAATAGTTCTAAAATTTCATTGCCTTAGCAATACTACGGCGTATTTCTTGTTTCTGTCAACGTAACACACTCTAAATCAACAACAAAAGCAGATGATTTTTCACGTTACATTAAAAATATGCCACAAATTAAGCAGCAGATAGGCGCTTTTAGCATAAACTTTTCCTGCTAAAGGCACAAGCGGCGAGACTATGCCCTGGCCTGCAATGAAATAATCGGCTTGATGCTTTTACTAGATGCAAAAAACAAAAATACTTTATTGCAGTATTGCTTTTAAATGACTTAGATCAACGCAAAATACATAATACTTAAGAAGTAAATATCAATTTTAGATTGACGATATCATAATGCTATGTCAAATAAATTAATATTGATAAACAAATTAAATAATATATTATAATTATCAGCTTTTTATTTCTATCAGTAAATGAAAATAATATATGTCATTAATGTTTGTTAAAATATATTAAATAGTAAATTTAGCTAAAAGATTTATCGATCATTACCCTAGAATAAAAATCATATTTGCTTGTTTTACAAATTAACAATGCAAAAAATAATAAAAATTTCATATAATTCATATTGAAAATAGATTATTATGTTCAATTCAGAAATTAAAATAGGAAAATACCTAAATTCTGGATCAGCTCGTTTTGAGCTTAACTTAAGAAGAAAATTATACTATTGATAAATTAAACTGAATAACTGATTCCAATCATAATTCAAAAATAATTTTTGTAAGGATGTGTTGTCTAACAAAACAGAATAATTAATATATTAGAAACATCTAATAGCGCAGATAGTATAAACAACTAATGATTACTTTAAAAAAAAAACACAAGATATATGTTGCTGATCAATTTAAGTAATATATCTTTAAACTTTGCTGAAATATTTTTATACTTTTTCAGTAAGATTACAAACCATTTTGAGAAAATGTTATTGAACAATACGCAAACATATCGCAAGGTTATGCGATTTAGCTAAATATGTGAATGCCTATAGCAGCTTAATTGTAAGTTCTTAAAATAGATCTACCAAATATCATAAGCCTAAAAAAGTTTTAACAATAAGTGACTTCGCTTATTTAACAGGTTGCTCATGCAATTATCATGTAAACGTGATCCTCGCACCACAAATGTCAACACATAAATTGTTCCAATCGGCAAACAAGTTGTCTCCGCGTGAACAATTAAAATTGATGCATGAATTTGCTCTTAATGATGTGTGGCGAGTTGGAATTTTATATGGCTTGCAAAGAACTGGAAAAAGTATTTTACTGTGCCAATGGCTGCAAAGTATTCCTTATGAAGAACAGAGTAAAACTGCATATATTTCTGTCGGCTCAGAACGAATGGTAAGTGTGTATAATGATTTAAGAATATTGCTAGATAATGGTTACAAATATATTGCTATTAATGAAATTACAGAGTGTGAAGATTTTACTGATTTATCAGCACCACTTGCTAATGAATTTGCAAATTATGGTATGAAATTATTTATTACTGGAGATGATTCATTAGCACTTTGGTTTGCAATGTGCGATGAGCTCTTCGATCGGCATTTTACAATACATACTACCCATATTTCATTTGCAGAATGGTCTAGTCTTAAAAATTCAACTAATTTAGATGATTATATAAGACATGGTGGTCTATTACATCTTAAACCTACATTAGGAGAAAGAAAATATAGTGCTCAACTTATTTGGTCAGAAGATAATATTGAGAACTATTTTAATTCTGCTATTGCAAAAAATATTCAACACTCAATACTAAGATATAGACAATGCATTAGCGCAGGCTTGCTAGATCCTATTTCAGAAGATGTAGCAATGCAAACTGCTATTTATGGATTATTTGGTAATATAACTCGTCATGAATTTATAAATACTCTTGATGTTTTATCAAAAATCGATAATCAAAGTATAATGAATGCTATTGAAACTATTGTGGCACATGATCTGCATTCATTTTCTTCAAATTTTGTTGCAAAAAATTTTAAATTAGTAGATATTGCTAGAACTGCAAATAGTTTAAAAAATATTAATAAAAATTTGTATAATATAATTATTAGTATTGTAAAAACTTTACACAATGATGCAGAAAAACTGCTTGATATACAAACAAAAATTGGTTTCAAAATTAATTTAGCTCAATTTATTGAATTAGAAAAATACTTGCGTTGTCTTGAAGTGTTTGCAATGAGACCATGCAAAGCTTTTTTACCTAAAAATCCTACTCTAGATGACTTAAATCGATATCATATACTGAATGATATAATACATGCACAAAATATTGTTGTGCAACCAGGACTTAGATTTGCACAGGCTGATATAGTGAGAAAACTTCTGAAAGAACAACAAGAGTTTTTATTATTAAGTAATAAGGATCAAACTTTAATTGAACATACTTATTTAAATGGCGTATATGGTATGATGCAAGAGGATATTATTTTATATGAGACTATGCAACAGTGTAAAATTTTTGGTGAATTACAACCTTGGAATAATCGTTGGTTAACTTATGCTAACATTCCAATTAAAGCATATAAAGCATATTTTCCTAATGATAAAATAGATGAAATAAATAACGTAGATAAAGAAATTGATATGGTAATTGAATGTGAAAAAGAAAAAAAATTTTACCTTATTGAAATCAAGCATAGTAGAAAAATGAATATACAACAAAGTAAATGGATTACCGATAATCATGTTCTCAATAGAATTACAGATGATCCAAAGAATATTGCTAGCAAAACTGTTCTCTATCGTGGAAAAACTGGTTGGTTAGATGATATCAGATACATAAATATCTATGAATATCTTATGGTGTTACACAATCAAGGCATTAAATCTGCACTTGAACTATTAGATGATGACACTAATAAAAAGCATGTATAAACATAATAACATATATTTTAACTACATCTATCAAAGGAGCACATCTGCACAAATCATTTTAGACCCATTTATGGGAGGTTGTACAACTACCAGTACATCTCTAAATTTAAATCGTGATTATATTGGTATAGAATTATCACTTCAATATTGTACATTAGCTCAAGATAGAATAGAACAATGGTATAAATAACATAACTCAAAAATTCTTTTATAAAAATGCTTTTAAAAATTATTTCGCGTGATTGAATTAAAAGTAGCATAAATATCAATAATCATATCTATATAGGTAAAACTCTTGAAAACCTTCTGAATATAATTGAACGTTTATTATTATATAATATTGTGAATGTATTTAAATGTATTGATAATTGGAGATTATAAAAAATAGATTTCAACATTTATTATAAATAAAAAATAGTCTAATGCATAGTTTAAGAGAAGTAATCATACATAAACTAATTTTTTCTTTTTCATCTATTAAAATATTATAGTTGCATGCATAACAAACATATGATTTGCTTAGACAAAATATTTTGTACAGTTTTTATGCTGCTTAGTATTATAGAATGATAGAAGAATGTAGAGCAAATATAATTTTACTTGATTTTTTCTAAACGCCTGAAGTAAAATCATATTTGTGATCAATTGATTTTGATACAAATAAGAAAATTTAGATTATAATGCAAATTTGCCAATCAAGTATTATTTAAACTGCAAATTTTTATAATAATTTCAACAATTGAATTTGAAAATGACTAATACTATTTATTAAATTCAAATAATTTTTGATCATGTTGAGCAAAAAAGCACACATAAAACTATAAAATGATGATAATTTTAACTCGCTAATTTAAGATATCTGCATACTATGTAAAATTTTCTTTACTTTGTGAACATTATGCTATATTATTAAATTTAATATTGTAGTTTGTATCCATTATTATCGATTTATTCTTAATTTATATAATTTGCTCATAATAAAATATTTACTTTTTCTATAATGAAAAAATTTTGCCTTGTTACATATAGTATGAAGTAATTTATTGTTATGAGTACTTATATATTAAAATATACGTTCATATTTATCTTATATTTATCTTATATTTAGTCTTGATAAAAAATTTCTTTGCGTTCCAATTTGGCCTCAATATATTTTACTCATCCTTATTTTCCCCCTTGTGTTACTATCCTCTCATATTAAAACTTGAACTGAACAAAGAGGGTAATTAAGTATGCCTAAAACATTTCCCATGTTATCAATCCTGCTGAGTTTAGGTTTGTTGACACCCTTGCCTTTAGCAGCAGCGCCGCCAAATACTCAAGCGTTCATAGATACTGCAGGTCTTGTGGCACAAGGCCCGCCACCACTCCCGCCAAGACATTGGTTAGCGCCGCCACACCACAGACATGGCCCACCACCGCCTCATTGGCGCCATAGACATGGGCCTCCATCACCTCCACCACCTCCGCATTTGCACCACAGACATGGGCCTCCACCTCCTCCACCTCCTCCACCGCCGCCTTATTGGCGCCGCAGATATGGCCCACCTCCTCCACCCCCTGTGCATAGGCACTACTAGACCTTAAAAGACTCACGAATCCTCCCTCGTATGAGTTGAGTTTCCATTATAATATTGATCTAACGCGTAGGTTAATCTCATTTGAGCTTAACCTACGCTCTTTTTTATTATTTACTATTTGGTTTATGAAATATCGTGTATGCTTTGAGATTATTATTAGATTTTTTATTATTCAAACGATTATGTGCTATACATAAATTTAATATTATTATTTCTATGTTGTGTCTACTAATATGCAATGCTGAAATATCAATAATATTAACAATATATAATTTACTGTTTTCTCTATATGTCTACACTTTGACATAAGTCAAGAATACCAATGAATTTGTAAATTATAAAATAAGATATAATTAAAATATATACGTATTATTTTTTAGATTATATTCATATTATAAATTTAATTTACTTACAATAATCAAGCATTTATTATAATGTTATAAATTAGTTAAATGTATAATATAATTAAATAAAACTTTTATTTTAATAATATATACATTATT
>JAFTDU010000074.1 GCA_017454005.1 Desulfovibrionaceae bacterium
AATACATATCAATAATTACTAAAAAACACATTATTTTATTTTTTACGATATAAAAATTGAAAATCTTGTAAAAGAAGATATAATTTATGATATTAAAGATCTATTTTTAGAAAAAGTGATTGTGGTTTAGTTAGATTAATTAATGAATAAGAAATATATATTATTGCATACGATTATTATATCAATTATTATATTAGGCCGATATTTTTGAATGGCAGATCAGAAAATTTGTCAAGACAACCCGTGCTCTGGTACAACTACGTTTAAATATTTTGGATAAACATAATATCGAACATGTACGATTATCTTTTTGCTGTATTTTATGCATCAAAAATTTCTTAGGCAAAATAAAATTAGACAAATTCAATCAACATATATTCTTCATACAGGAAAAATGAAAATCTATTTTGATTTTTTTGATCAAAAAATGTTTTCATAAACTTTTGTATCAATTCTATCTATCCTGGTTGTAAGATAAACACTGCGCATAAATATTAAACTATGTCTTTTTCTTGCTGTTTTAATTTGTCACTAATATTTTTTAAGTACATAATCATAAGATCGTTACAAAGTATTCTTGGCAATCAATCTAGAGCCTGGCTTTAAACCTATACCAGACTCTAGATATCTAAATCTACTTGTAATATGGCACGACTATGGCAAAAATTAATCAGTCTTCAAGATACTTTCCATAAATTGCAATGCATCTTTTTGCAGTGCCTGCAAATGTTCTTCACCCTTAAAACTTTCTGTATACAATTTACAAATAGCTTCTGTGCCTGAAGGCCGCACAGCAAACCAACCATCTTTTGTTGAAACCTTCACTCCCCCAATGGCAGCATCATTGCCACTAGCTTTGGTTTCAATACTCGTGATGGGGGATCCAGCCAAAGTTGTCATCTTCACAGTATCTGCCTGTAAAGATTTTAATACCTTCTTTGTGGCCGTATCGGCAGGTGCATCTAGGCGTTGATAGGACGGGGTGCCAAGTTCAGCTGTGATTTGCTTATAAATCTCGCTGGGTGAGCGTCCTTCTTTGGCCAGCATCTCGCATGCCAAGAGGCACAACAGTGGCCCATCTTTATCGGTACTCCATGGTTTTCCATCAAAGCACAAGAAACTCGCCCCAGCACTCTCTTCACAACCCAAGCCACACTTGGCCGTTTGTAAAAATGGCACAAACCATTTAAAGCCCACAGGTACTTCAACGACAGGCCGCTTTAATGCTTCACCAACACGATTTAACAAGGCTGTTGTCACCAAGGTCTTGCCAATGCCACATGTGGCAGGCCAATCTTTTCTGGTTCTAAAGAGATACCACGCCACAGCTGCTAAATAATGATTGGGATTCATTAACCCATCACTCGTCACAATCCCATGGCGGTCTGAATCTGGATCACAGGCAAAGGCCAAAGGAAATTGCTCCTTCATCGCCAGTAATCCACTCATGGCATAAGGTGAAGAACAATCCATGCGAATCTTACCGTCTTTGTCGCACGGCACAAATCTAAATGTAGGATCTACCTGGCGATTGACGATGGTCAAATCAAGTTTATAGTACTCACCGATAGCTTCCCAAAAACCTAAGCTAGCCCCGCCTAAAGGATCCACGCCCAAATGCAGTTTAGCATTCTGAATCAACTGCATATCAATGACTTGGGGTAAATCTTGGCAATACTGCTGCACAAAATCATGTTCTTGCACTAGCGGATCGTGCCGAGCTTTCTCCCACGTCACAAGTTTCACCTTGGCATTTTTCTCGCTTAAATACGCATTAGCCCGTTGTTCAATCCACGACGTAACAGCGGCTTCCGCAGGTCCTCCATGGGGTGGATTATATTTAAACCCACCATCTTGGGGTGGATTGTGTGACGGAGTGATCACAATGCCATCGGCTAATCCTGTAGTTTTGCCGCGGTTCCACATTAAAATAGCGTGTGAGATAGCAGGTGTTATGGTAAAGGCATTATTTTTGGCAATGCGTACTTCCACACCGTTGGCTACTAAAACCTCTAACGCTGAACGAAAAGCTGCTTCAGATAACGCATGGGTGTCACCACCAATATACAATGGACCTGTAATCTGCTGTTCTTTTCTATAATCGCATACAGCTTGCGTTATGGCATAGACATGTTCTTCATTAAAGGTATGCAAAAAAGCAGTACCTCTGTGTCCGGAAGTACCAAAGGCCACAATCTGTTCTGGATTCTGTGGATCAGGAAACTCAGTATAGTAGGCACTCATCAAAGTAGGGATATGGGTAAGCTTGTCTGGACTTGGCAAATGGCCAGCATCACTATGCAGCAAAGGCATAGGCTCTCCTTTCAAAGTAAAATTGTTAACCACAGGACAGCTTATAGTACATGCTGCACCTGCTACATAGACTAATCTAGATCAAGATTCAAAAGTTATAAAAAAAGCCGGAAAGAGCATCTTGTCTCCTTCCGGCTTTCTTATTGCTCACCCGGCTTAGTTCTTGGGCTGCAGTTGTAAGCTTCTAAAGAAGGTACTCTCGCCCCGCCGAATCTTAAGGGCTAGAACACCACGCGGTAGACCTTGTTCTTTAACAATCCGCTCCAGAGTCTCAACATCACCTACCAGTTGCATATTCACCTGTAAGATAACGTCACCCACACGTAAATCTGCTTCCTGGGCCGGTTGATCATCTAAAATAGCCGTGATTATGAGTCCTTCATTACCACGGATATTAAATTTGCGGCGTTCAGCATTGGTTAGGCTGCGCACAGACATACCTAGATGTTCCACAGTAGCGTGACGGCTGCTACCACCACCACGTCTCCGGCCACTGTCTGCCCGTTGATTACTGCTAGGTCTTTCACCCAAAGTCACATTACACGGGATAATTTTGCCACCTCGAAAGACACGCAACTGTACGGTCTCTCCAGGCGCCAGATTGGCAATGGTGCGCAATAATTCCGCGCTATCGGCCATGGATTTGCCATTGACCTCTAAAATGACATCGCCATCTTGCAAGCCAGCCCGTTCTGCAGCTTCCCCAGCTATGACTTGACCCACCAAGGCGCCATGGGCCTCATTCAACCCCAACGCCTTAGCCATGTCTTCGTCGACCTCTTGGATTTGCACTCCAAGATATCCACGCTGCACCTTCTTGCCCTGCCGAATCTTCTCAATGATACCCCGGGCCATGTTACTTGGAATGGCAAAGCCTATACCTTGGCCGCTAGCAATAATAGCCGTGTTAATTCCGATGACGCGCCCCTCCATATTTAGGAGTGGCCCCCCACTATTGCCAGGATTAATGGAGGCATCGGTCTGCAAAAAATTATCAAAAGGACCTGATTTAATATCGCGGCCCTTAGCTGACAGAATACCAGCAGTTACGGTATGATCCAAGCCAAATGGATTACCAATGGCTAAGACCCATTCACCCACCCGTAAACTATCAGAATCACCAAATTCTAGGTAGGGTAATGACCGTTTGGGATTTATTTTTAACAGGGCTAAATCCGTCTCTTCATCTGCGCCCACCAAGGTCGCTTTGAGGGATTCTTGTTTCCTCTGGCCATTCTCCAAGGTGACCGTAATGGTATCGGCATCGGCCACCACATGGTTGTTTGTAACTATGTAGCCATCGGCGCTAATCAAAAAGCCTGAACCCAATGACTTTTGACCGCGTCTAGGCATGCGTTTGCGCGGTTGCCGGTTGAAAAAATCATCAAAACCAAAAAAGTGGTCAAAGCCTGGGGGTAAATTTTTAAACATTTCCCCAAAAAAATCTTCAGGCCCGCCATTTGTAGTACGTTTTTCTGTACCAATATTGACCACAGCTTGGCCACTTTGGGCTGCTAACATACTAAAGTCAGCTGGCCCAGCCTGTGCAAGTTGCCCCAGGCTGCAGCTTACAAGCAGCACTAAGACAATATAGAACACTTTTTTAAATTGCATAACAAAACTATTGCGCGTGTTAAGCCTAGGCTCACCACACACAGTCTCCTTCGAGAATTATGTCTGCTGTCTTAGGAGCGTTTCTTCTCAAGGGCCTTCTGTAAAGCCTGGCCCAAAATACCTAAGCTAGCAGGCTCAGCTGCCGGTTTGGTATTCTGTTTACGCTCATTGTTCTCTTTGTTTTCACGATGTTCTTTGGGGTGCTGGGGCTGGGATTCTTTGGCGCCCTCAGGCAATAAACTAATTTTACGAGCATCAAGATCTAAGCGTTGTACGACAACATTAATGGAATCACCTGGAGCTTTAGCCAACAATTCTGTATGGTTCTTGGCATTTTTCACCGCTTGGGCCGGCAGGAGTCCAGTAATAGCCGGAGCTAAGTTGACAAAAATTCCAAAGGAACTTTGACTTTCTACCGTACCTGTCACCTGTGTGCCCACGGCAAAGCGCTCGGCACAATCCGCCCACGGATCACCCTCAGCATCCCGCATACTCAAACTTAATCTGTGCGTGGCCATGTTGATATCTAAAATTTTCACCTGCACAGTGTCGCCAGGTTGCACAATCTCTTCGGGTCTATGTACGCGTCTCCCCCAAGCCATTTCCGAAACATGCACCATGCCTTCAACACCAGGTAAGACCTCAACGAAGGCACCAAAGGGCATCAAGCGCACAACTTTGCCTTCTAAAATCTTGCCAGCACTCAACTGATCTTCAAGATTATCCCAAGGATCACCAGAAGCTTGTTTACGGGACAGGGAAATTTTGGTGCCTTTATCGGTCTGATTAATACCTAAGACCTTCACATGTACCACTTCGCCTACATTGACCACCTCTTCAGGCTGTCCAACTCTAGACCAAGCCAACTCCGAAATATGCACCAAGCCTTCCACACCAGGGGCTAATTCCACAAAGGCGCCAAAGGGTGCCAAACGTGTTACCTTGCCGTCTACAGTATCTCCCTCATGCAAGTTGGCTAAGACTTTATCGAGATTTTCAGCCCGTTCTCTGTCAATTAAAGCACGATGGGAGACGACAATATTCCGTCCGTTGTTCTCAACGCGAGTGATCAAAAACTGTACTGTACGACCAGCGACCTCTTCACCTTGGCCCAACACTTCCATTTGGCTACCAGGACAAAAAGCTCTTTTGCCCATGATTTCGACGCTGTAACCACCTTTACATGTGCCTGTGACCCTGCCTTCAACGGGAATTTTGGCTGCACATGCTTCTTCAAGAGCAGCTACACCACTGCCACTCATGGAAAGTGACAAGCGAATCTCTTGCGGAGTCTTACTAACTACCCAGGCCTCAATGGTATCACCAGGCTTCTTTTGCTCATTTCCCTCAGCGTCGAGAATGTCTTTACGATCCATGACACCATCGACTTTCAGGCCCACGTCTACAAAGACATTATCACCAGTGATTTCAATAATGGTGCCTGAGACCTTTTGACCAGGTTCCAACCGTTGTCCACTAACGGCATTTTGCTGTTCAAAAAGTGCTGCAAAATCTTCACTGTCATCCTGCGTGTGCATATGTTGTTCTTCGGTCATAAATATTTTACGGCAGGATCCATAGCTTGGGCCATGGATTGTGCACGTACCTCCTCGGATATGGATTTTTCGGGTGCAGTGGCTGATCGCAGCTAGCACTCCCACTTGGGCTTGCGTTTAATGGCAAGCTCCCCTAAACGTTAATTGCAATGGCTTAACTTGGCTTCTGGTCAGAAATATCACCAAAGCGGTCAAATAATGCCTGAATCAACTATATATTGGCAGCACATCTAAAAAAGGCTAAAGGCCAAGCGCCCATAATGCATCTTCTGCCTTGTGCGGCCCAAAATCAGGCGTCAAGGGCCGTCTAATAGCTTAATTGTAAGACGTTTGCGCCAAGTGTCAATGAAACGGACGTAATTTGCAAACTTGGCCCTTAGAGCAACTAAATTTTGGGCTCTCAATAGTCACTCCCCAAAGCCCCAAGCATCCAAACGTGTACCTGTAGCTTTTAGATAATCTTGCAAACAAAGCTCAAAGATTTAGCGCCACATGATCATAGTATAGAGAGTTCAAAGGTGCTTTTACGATATATTTATCCATTAAAATTATATGTCTTACTTTTACTTTCTAAAACATGCTCTCATAAAAATGTCGCTAATCTTATTGTTTAATTTAAAAACCAATAACTATACCATAAATCATATTCATTTATAATCTAGCATAAAAATTTAGTTTAGATAGCATGTGCGAATTAAACATTCTTAGAAAATCACTAATAAATATATCTATTATTGTTCTTAACAATGTATATCTACCAAATGTTATTTTTTTTGATATACAATTTTGCATCATATTTTTAAGCATATTAAAAAAATACTCGTAATATATAATAGTTTTATACGACATAGAGTGTATCCAAAAAAATATTCAATTTGTAAATGTTTGTATATAACATATCTTAACTTAAAAGTTTATCAAGCTTTTGTACTTTATTATAATGATCTAAATAATCAAAAAGAACAAGAATTTTTTCTGATATGAATAAAAATGTATGCAATATTGACAATGATATAATCAGAGTAAGATACACAATAAGCATTAGTAAAGTAGTTGATAGTGTCCATGGCCAACAGCTAACCACCTACAGCTTAAGGGACCCCACAAACAGTAAAAATCCATCAAGGTCTACGTTACATAATACAAGCTAGCCTCAATATTAATTATCTACGTTTATCATCAACAGTTGACTTCTAGACAATGTGCCTTACATTTATATTTTTAAGGCTTTGGCGCTCTCTTAACATGAAGCCATTGTGCTAATTATTACAAGATATATTTCTTAGAGTATCGCACTATAAACTAGATTTGATTTAGAGTGCAATGATCTACAATTTCCATCTATATTACAGTTTACCTAAAGTATGCATACTTTTGCTAGATGTTTATCTTTGTATCAAAAACTCGAAAATTTGATACTCTACATTGTTTAGTCTGATACGCAACATACCAAAATATACACTATTTCAATATGAATATTGTTGTAATTGTAACAACTGTACTTTGTAATTATCAGTATATTATTTCGTAGAGAGTGTCACAGATATATTATCTTAATTACTATATAATTAAATTATCATATTTCTTAATCAATATGGTATATATTATTAAATCCAATCATCATATTTGCTGTCGGGTAGAGATGACAGTTATTAAATTTATATAAAGAATTTGAGGTTCAATATATTAATTTATTTTCCTGTCATCCCCCCCACAGAATCCGGACTTGCAGCATTCCCGCATCCGGCTCTTAGTGTGGCTGCCAAGTTA
>JAFTDU010000075.1 GCA_017454005.1 Desulfovibrionaceae bacterium
AAACAATCTAACGAATGTATTTCATCGTCATTTTTATACCTAATAAACCCATTAATATAAACAAATAAGTGACTTTGTTGCAAAAATATCATCGAAGGCCCAGTCGGGGTCTGGTTTGACAAGCTTTGTCACGGATTCAGGTTACCATACAACTTAACGCCTGCGACAAGATTCCACACGCACAAAGGGAATCTGATAGGCCTGCCGGCCACCTTGGGCATCTTTGAACACCCAAGAGCACGGTGTGTTTTGCCCCTGCCCTCTACAGGTCATTTCAGCTTGCCCCCAGCGTTCTCCATCCGAACAATAGGCACCTTGTGACGACACTCTTAAGACGCCTGAAGAATTCAGGTTCGCCCGTGTTGCCCCTAAACATTGCCTGTGGCCTTGAGGATCCACAACCCGCCGTCTACCCGAATTCCCATTTTTCCCAAAGCAAAAACATTCATAAATGGTACGTTTGCTGTAGTACTCAGGACGTGTGCCTTGCCAACAACCTTCCAAAAAGTCAAGGTTGCCAGTACGCACAGCTTCTGGCGGAATACGTAAGGGTTCGCCGATTCTCGAGGTAGGTTTCGGTATGGGCTTGGGTTGGGGTTTAACTGGGACTGGAGTTGGCTTTGGTTGCGGTTTCACTGGCACTTGAGCTGGCTTTGGTTGTGGCTTAACTTGGTCTGGAATTGGTTTGGCTGGCTGTTTACCAGTATTCACATCCTCACGCTTGGGTGGGGTTACAGGTTTGGGTGTTTGACTTGCAACCTGCGTCACAGGTTTACGTTCGCCATTAGGCACTTCAGTTAAAGGCAACATGCTCCACAATTGTGTAGGTGTGTTCGGGGCGTGGGCGACTATGGTTTCTTTGGGCTGTACTGTATGCACTTGCGCAGGTATCTTTGTTCCGTCTGGTGCTATCTTTGTCCCGTCTGGCGCTATCTTTGTTCCATCTTGTGCTATCTTCGTCCCGTCTGGCGTTATCTTTGTTCCGTCTCGCGCTATCTTTGTCCCGTCTGGCAAGACCACAGTGCCATCTGCCAAGATCTTAGCGCCTTTAGGCACTATAGTGCCCTGCGTTGCACCTCTTTTAACCTTGTTGGGTCTAATGACAAAGCCCTCGGGGGTTTTGATACTCCCATCAGCCTGCCGCACATACCCTTCAGGATACTCACCAAATGGATACTCAAGGGTGCCATTGGGCTTTAATATAAGACCTTCAGCTGTAACCACATTGCCATCGTGAGTCACTAGCCACTCTTCAGGCAAAGTCACCCAAGGATTGATGGTCTGCCCACTGGGTAAAAGCACTACAGTATCAGGCGTAGGAGCTTCTTGGCTCTGTGGCCGCACATTTGTTAAGCCATATTCTGCAGCCGCAAGTCCACTCACATTGCTAGCAGTGCAAACCCCAACTAGAACCGCCATGCTGAGTTTTTGCAAAACATATCGAACGCTAAGCATATTGAGCCTCAAAAATGTTACAAGCGACAACTTTCGTTGTAAAACTTGGCATCTATTCTTGATACAAAAACTTAAGTTCCATTAAGCGATCTATTACTTTTTGTAAGGATAAATGTGAAACATGCTTTGAACTACGTATATCTTGAAAGATCGAACTGTCTTTTATGCTGCATCGAATAAACTTCCTGGATAACTTATCTAGGCTTTTAATCAAAAGTCTTAATTTTTAACCCACAAAATATCTTGATCAGAAAAAACACATGCACCATTTATTTTCTAAATGCGCAAGCCTTCTTGGAAGCATTTGTGGTCTTTTAATTTTTTGGCCTTTTATCACATGGGCCGATCCTCTATGGCAACAAACACCAAGTGATCTGCGCCGTGCCAACCCCAATAATGCAAGTCCTGTCAGCAAAAAAATCCCTGATATGCTCTTACCGGCCTTAAAGGCAGAAGAGATTGGCGCTATCAGAAGGGTCAAAGTACAAAATATGCGCCCTCTTTTAGCACTCACCTTTGATCTCTGCGAACTCGCTACAGTGACCACAGGCTGTGATATGAACATTATCGGCTATCTGCACAATGAACATATTCCAGCCACCTTCTTTATGGGGGGCAAATGGATGCGCACCCACGCCAAGCGCACCAAACAGATCATGACTGACCCGCTCTTTGAAATCGGCAATCATGCCTGGACCCATGGCAATTGTGCCTTACTCTCAGAACAAGGCTTAAGGAGCCAAGTCCTCTGGACCCAAGCCCAGTATGAGCTCTTACGTAAAGAGGTTCTTGCCACCTATCAACATGCAGGCCAAAAAGCTCACGATATTCCAAAAGTTCCCACATTATTTAGACCACCCTATGCCCGGGCAACAGCCGCCAATCTCAAAACCTTAGGCCAACTAGGCCTCAAAGTCGTTTTGTGGGATATAGTTGGGGAAATGAATCCCATTAAAACCAAACAGCAAGCGCGATCTCGGGCCCTAACTATTGCCAAAGAGGTTAAACCAGGCTCCATTATTTTACTGCACGCCAACTTAGTACCCCAAGGTACCGCCCTCTTAGTGCAGGAATTAGTCCCCATCTTGCGCAAGGCAGGTTTTCAATTCGTCACTGTCAGTACCTTATTGCAACACGGGGAAGCCTATAAGGTTATGGATGGCTACTTCACTCATCCCAAAGATAATTTAGGATGTGATCAGAAGTTTGGCATTGATGGCACAGGTGCTAGGACACGCTTTACAGGTGACTAAAAAGAAGGGCAAGACAAACGTAATCTGCAGATATTTAAGAAAACTACAAGAAAATATCGAGTAAATAAATCTTTGCACCAAATTCTCTGAGCTTAACATAGTAGCATATAAATCATGCTTTGTAGTACCAAAAAACTGATGTATGAAACTTTCATACATCAGTTTTTTTATGCACTAATTTTAAATAAATAAGGTCTCAAGCAGCAATATGCGTCACAGCCAATTAAAACTTTGCAGTAAAAACAAAAGTTAGCGCCAGAGCATGCAATCTATCATGTGTGCGCATTTTACATACAAGAGTCAAAATGGTTCAAACTGCTCTGCTCTTTGTCTCTACACTAATATTTAATCTTTAAGGGTTCATCTGTAGATAAAGTATTCAGAGCTAGATTATTGGGTAGAGAATTTTCTTCGGGCATCTCGAGCTGGGTAAAGGGAGGCAGTTGTTTATTGCGGCGTACACGTGGCGCTTTGAGATCACGATCCCCTGCCCTCCGCGCAACTAAGGGTTCTACAGCTGCCAGGAAACGATCTGTGGTGGCATTAGGCGTATATAAAGTTCCTACTTGTTTAGCGCGTTGCACATAGATTTGGTAAAAGTTCTCATCGTCATAACAGCGTTCTATAAAATCTGCTAGTGGTTGCAAGAACTCTGGGCGTACGACTTGATCATAAGGTTCTTTATAGCACTCTTGAGGCAATTCAAGAGTAATGCCACCATCCTTAACCACTTCAGGCAGACCACCGCGTTTACTGACAATGGCAGGAATGCCATTCATCATGCTTTCAGCTGCCACACGGCCAAAATTTTCATACCACATGGAAGGCATGAGTGTGATCCGCGCCCGGCCATAGACAGGACGCATATCGGTACAATTAGGTGTAACGATCACATTTGTCAGCGAATCCCGCTCTTCCCCCAAGGCTTTGGAGATTTGGCGCAACATATCGCTCCAATTACCCCGCGATTCCACCACTTCAAATTTAATGTCGGGACGTTTTTTCTCAAGCATTAAAGCCAACACTATGGTAATGGCAACGCCCTTGGCAGGCGATGGATTAACAAACAAGACATTTTGGCGTAAGTGCTCTTCAGCTAAAACCTGAAGAGGGTTAATGGTCACCCCAATAGGAATAGCTCGAAAACCTTGGCGTTCAAAATACATATCTGAAGCAGCTTGCGAATTGGTTAAAATAATATCCAAATCGCGGCACCAACGTGTGTCTTGATATTGCGCATTGGCAAGATACGCACCTACAGGAATCTGACGATCTAGAGCTTCATCCGCAATAGAAAAATCTAAGAGGTGGCCCCCATAGTAAAACACGAGATCAGGTTTAAATTCATCCAAGGCATGAATGTAGTATGAAAAGAACGTATCTTCTTCATACGTCGTTAAATTAAAACGGTTGATACTATGGGTAGTAATCAAATGATGTGAGATATCGCCATCAATAATATGATAATGGGAGCCGACTTCTTTATGTATTGTGTCCCAGCAGTCTTTGAGGCGTAATGTACCCGTCATTGTATCAAAAACAGTCATGGTGAGGATGCACACATCCCAACCTCGTTGTTTCAGATGCAGCATCAACTCGCGCATAGACATGGCACATCCTGACGATGTGTCTAATAAGCAGGATACAGAGGCCCAAAGCAAGCGTGGTGGTCTAGATTCCATGGCAGTCAACCTAAATATTTGCGACAAGCAAAATAGTTGCGATTAAGATTTAAATGTGACCCAGCAGAAGTTTAGTGCGAGTCTGCTACAATGTTTAAGAGGCACAAGTACAGAAAGTCAATAATTATGGTAAAATGCTAAAGAACAAGATATCTAAATTTATTACAAACATAATAAAATAAACTAAATATTTCTTGATAAGAATCTTTACGTCTAATTCTTGTGTTATTTAATATCTAGAGTACCATTCATATATGTTCGTGAATAATATAATTTATATAAAGATAAGTTCTGATATAAAAGTTTAAATATAATGATATGCTAATAATATATTTTATATAATGGGACTAAAAAATGTGAAAACTACTATAACTTTTTACGAAAATGTGTTAATGTTATTGTACAAACGATCAGGTTATCTCGGAATTTTTGCTCAAGCTATTCACATATTACGTTCAAGATAGATCTATCTTGCTTGTGGCGCTTTTGGAAAAGTAGAAGAGCGCAGATATTTTTGAATGACGAACCCGAAAATGTAAAGACACCCTGGACGCTGACACAACGACGTTCAAACATTTAGGCGAAACGTAATAGCAATCTCCAAGTTTCTTTTTTTTGCAGTTGGCAATCAAAAAACTCTTGCAGCTTTGTTTCTAAACTAAATATAAACGCTCATCTGAAATTGAGCAGTTTTTGGGCTCAATGCTCTTTATAAATTGAGCCATTTCTTCGACTTGTCTCAAAGAACGCTAATCTGAAATTGAGCCACTCTCCGTCTTGACCAGAAAAAACGATCATTCGAAA
>JAFTDU010000076.1 GCA_017454005.1 Desulfovibrionaceae bacterium
CCTGCTGAATCTTGGATTAATTGCAGGCCTCCAAGGCTGAATCTCAGGCCTGCTGAATCTTGGATTAATTGCAGGCCTCCAAGGCTGAATCTCAGGCCTGCTGAATCTTGGATTAATTGCAGGCCTCCAAGGCTGAATCTCTTAATATTTTTGCACTCAATTTTAATAAAACCGCACGACTACTGGCGCCACACATCAAACGGCCTATTTTCGCGAAAATCGGCAAACAACCGACAAGCAATACAAATAATCACTACAAAGCTAGCATTTTGCTATAGCTAGCTATATGCAAAGAATGTAAACTAAACATGCAAGACTTGACTACATACTATAAGCAGACTTAAGCCAAAGATATATCAGAATTGCGCCATAAGTATAGCATAGTTGAGCCTTAGATTAGCTAAGCAACTTTTCTAAATCGAGTATCATAAACGCAAGACAAGTTACCTACTAGCAATGTAGCAATCTTGTCGCATCTTGAGCACAACAACAGACTAGGCTAAGGCACACTTAGGCAATGTCAGCGGCACAAGCGGCGCAATGATATTCTGAAAGCACGCAGGCTGAAAATAGAGCCGCTAGAATTGATTCTAAGCGCAATTTGGAGGGGCTGCCTTATGATTAATCACAAAAAAGGTCAAAATCGATTACAAGCGAAGCTAGCGGCCTTATATTGCGAAGGGCTGCTAAAACTAATATCTGATACAATAATATCAAGTATCGATACCAGCGTATCGATACGAAAGTATTGATTATAAATGCTTTAAAATATACTGTGCTTATGATGTATCATAAAACTGCCCAATGCTCTTAAATTTGACGCTAGAGGCCTTATACGGCGTACTACCTTATTTAACCCACTTGGCACGTTATTTGCTAAGGCATTCATTTACTAAAAACGATATTCCAAAAGTGATACAGAATACAATGCTAAAAATATTATTGATATACGACTTGCAGGCCATAACGAAGGCCTTAAGCTGTACCAAAAAGCTATAGGTTGCATTATTCAATCACGTCTTAAGCTGTGGCAATGTCATTTTCTTTTGCAACTGGTTGCAAGATTGTGGCATCAATCATCGGGCGGCGCATGTATTCATTTACTGCAAGCTTGAAGACACATTAGCCTTATGAATTGAAGGCTTAGAGGTCAGGCTATACCATAATCGACATAATTTGCGGGGCTGTCTTTTTTCGGAGCGTACTCAAAACGCAAAAATCCTGATAAAATCTTTTTAGGCATTTGACGTAAAAGCAAGCTGCATTGCTGCGAATCTCTAAACGACATTGGGCCTTGTGGGATTCACCTATCGGCAAGTCATCTTTCAGCAACAGCTCGACATTCTACGGCAAACATATCGGCAAGCGCTATCGTTGACGGCTAAGTTATACGCGGGCGCGGGCGTACCAAAGCGCGGCGGTCAAAATAACCGTGACGCGGCCTGAGCTTTTAGCAGATGCAAAAGTTAAAGTAACACTTGAACAAAGGACGAACAACGGGAAATTCTAATTTTTTGAACACTTGAGCAGCGAGCAAGCAAAAGAAATTCCAAGATTTGGTCGACGGGAACTCCCAAATTTTGGCATGCGTATAGGTTGCCATAGCATCTTGCTTTAGTGGCCAATAGCCTATAGCTATAGATAGGTTGCCATAGCCATAAGCTGATAGGCTAAAAGGCAAAAAAAAATCCTATTATGGCTATCATTATGGCTATAAAGCATTATTGACACAGGAAACATGCGAAAAATAAGGGTGAGTAACGGATAAACTTAAAACCAAAATCAGAAAAAACTTTGCATAGATTACTACCATCTGCTCAAATCTTCTAAAGATCCACTGTAGATACATGTGCCCAAAGTTGCTTAGCATCATCAGCACCATCTATAAGTCTATCGACCATTTTATTTATGGTTTAGCCTTAACAAGCATGACTTTTTGTACCCATATAGACAGTAAGCTATGGAACTATGTCCGAGGCAATCATTGGTAAACAGCATCAACCTCAGTTTCAGCTGCTGCGGCACACCTATCTCTCAGTTTGTAACATGAAAAAACGTCTGATATCATATAATGGGTTGTGATGATGAATTTTAGCGATCATAATTGGGACATGAAAGCCTATATTTTAACTTATTGAAAGTTTTTTTGTATCCTGACTTACTATTTAAAGGGTCAGGTAAAAAAAGTTTCCATAATTCGTCAATACACAGAGCTGAAGCCGATACTGTTTTTCATGTAGCAGGCAGTAAGGTTTATTCGTGAAGATAGAGTAAACTTGATCCGCCGTGTTTTAAGAGCATGGCGAGCACACAATAGGAACCACTGTATACCTGGGAGATCTGCACTTTCTGCGCAGTTATTTAGGTGCGACTCGACTGAGCGAGCACCACGTCTGACCTCACGCAGTAGGGAAGCTTAAGGGTGAAAACTGGCAGCGACATAGTAAAGTTACAGAAGTCGGATCACCTGCATAGTAGAGTTGAAGCCTGGTAATGTCTATGTAGCGAAATTTCTCAAAGTGAATACATGCAAACACAGGAGGCCTGTACGCGAGTAAACTCAAGCGATAAGAATAAGGACATAACTGTTACCCGATGAAAATTTGAAGAACCGTATGCGTTAATAGCGCCCGTCCGTTTCCGTGTTAATCATGATTTCTAGACATGAGTCTCTTTCAGTCGCCAAATATTGGCCTATTTTCAACCCTTAAATATCATACAAACTTAACAAATATTTTTGCAAATTTATGATAACTGCTTCGTAAAATTTAACTTTTTTTCTACTATTTACTCAAAAATAAGATAAATTTTAAAAACAAGAAAATATTCATTTGTGTTAATATTTTAAAATAATTGACTAAGAACTCCTTGTAAAACTTTCTGCTTTGCGATAGTTGATGTTCTGAGTAATCGTGACTTTTTCGACTGTATATGCATGTAAATAAGAACAAATCTCAAACATCATGATTACTGAAAGTTCATGTTTACCGTGCTTCTATTCCAAAAGAATGGTACAAACAAAACAACGGGTTTAATAAATAAGATGTTTTTGAATATTTAGGTGAAAAGCTGTCGAACAGCCAGCAGACCATAGAAACAGCCAAATACTAAGGGGCATTGCAAAAAATTCTTCCAAAACTTTGAGAAAATTGTTGGTAACTTTGTCAGCAAATCATGGATCTTGAAGTATTTCAAGCACTTAGACAAATCAAGTCAATATTTATTTGGGCTATATACCAAAATTTGAAGCAAAATTGAGCGTTTTGCCAAAGAGAGTATATATGATCTCAGCAAACTTGCGCAAACATGGACGATTAGCAACGTATGCAAAAGCTGGCGCAGTTGCTTAAAAGCATCCATATTGGGAGATTGCCTTTAAAATAAGCTGCAAACGAAACGACAGTTTGACTACTTGTGCATAGGCTCTTTAGAGAGGCTGAATATACGACACATTATTTACAAAGATCCAACAAACTTCGTACATTGTGTCTATTTGAAAAAGTTATAGTTTCGACATATCATATTTTTGATTTATACATTGATTACGGATGCCAATAGATGTTAGCTCTTTTTCTACAGCTTTTAGGAACCTGTTCTAGCTCACATGCGCTCTCTTTATAAAAATAAAAATTTACATACAATCTTATTCTTATTATTAGGTGTGTTGGTATGTTGGAAACTGGGCTAAGCTGTTGAAATCCTTAGAAAAGTTAGCAACATTTTGCCAACAAGTTACCAACATTTCTGACATTCTTGATCTTTTTGGGTGCCTAAAAGGCCAGCTAATGGCAGAAGTGTCAGTAATTTGTTGGTAACTTTGTCAGCAAATCATGGATTTTCAAGTATTTCAAGCACTTAGCCAAATCGAGCCAATGTTTATTTGGGCTATATACCAAAACTTGTGGCAAAATTGAGCGTTTAGGCAAAAAGGGTATATACAATCTCAGCAAAGTTGCGCAAACCTGGACGATCAGCAATGCATGCAAAGGCTGACGCAGTTCATATTGGGAGATTGGCCCTAAGATAAGCTGCTAACCTCGACAAGTTTGACTACTTGCGCATATGCTCTTTAGAGAGGCTGAATCTACG
>JAFTDU010000077.1 GCA_017454005.1 Desulfovibrionaceae bacterium
AGGCTGCAAGGTCACAACAGCCTCGACCTTCATTTAGGTAACGACGATAAGTTTTCTCGCTCCACAAGTTTCGCCTTTTTCCCATATGGTGTCTCCTGCTAATTTCACATCTTAATTAAAACGCCCTCCTGTTTTTAACAGTTTAATTTTAAAAAACAACCTTTTTTAACGACTTAATTAAAAATTTAACAACTTAATTATCGTTCCTCAAAGGGGCAAAGAGTGTGTGGTAGAAAAATAATGATACCTGAAATTGCATGAATATCGAAGGTTCTCTTAAGTATGATAAACGATCTTGCTATCTGCTTGGAAATTCAGTGTTTGCGAGTTAAAAAATAGTTTGTTTATAAAATATGGATAACGCAGCAGACATTCACAATAATATTTTTCTAAAATCTTTGGCAGATAATTATAATTAATAATTACTATATTGGCTCATTGTTTAGGTGTGTTAGAGAAAATATATAGCAATTTGCTATTTTAATAGTCAGTAGTAATTTAACCATAGAATCAGAAGGATCAAGTTGTACTGACAGTTTCAGAAGAAATTCAATCATTTACACTTAAGGTAGATACAACCAGATATCTCGCACGATGTTATATTACGCGAGGTTACCTAATGCCTTAATTGCACAATGCTTACCCCCAAACCCTAAACCTAAACCAAAAATTTTTTCATAATACATATTCATATATTTTTGTGCATAATTGCGTTGAATAATTTGATCGGCTGCTTCATCTGCAGCTTTTATTCGTGCTATATCATCATTTTTACTCTTTTTAAACTCTAAAATAACTACTGTGAGTGTGCTACGTTGAGTAAGGACTATATCAGCATAACCATGATCCGCATCAACTTCTGACTCTAGCGTAATATTCTCAGCACCTGCAACTAATGCTAAAATACCTTGAATAAAGTTTTGGTAGAAAAATTCATCATATGTTTTACGTAAAGATATAAAAACACCTAGCATATTATTAATTATGTTATATACTGTATTATAATCATTAATTAATAAAGTATGCAGAAGTGTCTTAGACTTTTTCACCCAAGTAGGATTTTTTATAGTATATAATTCTGAAACCTTAGCTTCGAAACATTTTTGAATTTCAAGATTAGGTATTCTTAATATTACATGACCATATAATGGTGAATCATTGGTAAAAGTTAAGTATCCTGTATGTAAAAGTAATGTCATGAAGCTATTAAAATCAATTACATAATTTGACAAATTAGGATAAGTATCAAATTCTTGTAGAATAATTTCTTGTGGTGTACCTTGTAAAAATTCTTGCATTACATTAAGTTGATCAAGTCGATTATTATCTACAGCATATTGTAGGTATAGTTTAATAATGTTATTATTAGATGTATTAATCCAATAAGGTCTGGGCTCAAAGTCAAAATTTGTTGCTTCAATAGCGTTGGCACAGAAATTTGAAACACTCCAAGGACAAAACAGATGTTCATCACCCATCCGATATCCATCATACCATTGAGTGAGCAGATCCTTGGAATGTAAAAGCTCAAAAGTTTGTAGCAGTTTTTCTGTTTCGGAATATGTAAAACCAAAAAAACCTGCATATTGTTTAGCATCAAGCCCATGTATGGTAAAGTTGTTGGCACCAGTAAAGATACTTTGATGAGAAATTTTCAGACAGCCTACGACAATGCCTTGTTGGAGCCAGGAAGTTGAACCTTGTTTAAAGGTGGTAACATAAAGATTGTTAATAATAGCAAGCATTTCATCATAATAGTTTTCTTTTGCTACTAACGCTTTTTGTAATTATACGTCATATTCATCGAGTAGAATGATAATTTTTCTTCCATATTCTTTGTACAGTAAGAAACCAAGATCATAAAGAAAAGAAGTAGCTATTCTTTGAGCTGTCAATAAAATATCTTTTTGGAATATATTTCCTGGGTTTTGACTACAAAATTCAAAATTAAATACAAATTTTTGACGTTCAGAAATTGATAGTATAGTACTATCTTGTAAAAACGAAAATGTATTATATAATTTAGCAATATTATTTAGTAGGCGTGCTAAAGCTTCTTGATAGTACAGCCCTGCAACATTCTTAAATGAGAAATAAATGACGGGTAACTCACCCATAAAAGAATTACGCAATTCTGTAAACTCATCTCTGCTTACAGCTAAACCATATTTAGGATCAAGAAAGAGCTCTTTTCTTGATAGTGTTTGTCACCTGGATGTTCATAGTTGAGTTGACAAAAAGCTTTGATCATATTGAGGTTCAACGTCTTACCAAAACGCCTGGGTCTTAGAAAGAGATGGACCTTTGCATATGCCTTACCCATAAAGATGTTTTTAAGATAAGCAGTTTTATCTACATAATAACAACCATTTTTTATTAAGTCATGAAAATCTTCCCCACCAATATAGAGCCTAAAATTATCAGACATATCTTTATCCAGAATATATGGTGCTATTTAATGATCGATTCGTCGCTAATTGCTTGACCATGAAATCGTTTTCCAATTATGAAGCGTCAATTTTATTTAGAAGCAATTATTGTAGAATGTAGATTTAGAAAAAGGAATATATTGTTGTATCAAAGATAAACACGCGACATCATGTATCAAGCGTAAAGATCTATACTGCGTAGCAAATGCATTTATAACTTAAAAGATAAATCTAAAATAGCAAGAAGTTAAATAATGGTTATGAATTCATATATAGTTATAATAGAGATTGAAAAAATATTTAGGTTTAGTTTTCAAAATAGTTAAGTTTTACATATATTGTAATTGCAATATGTGTGTTGTCTATAGTCTAAGGTAAAAAGTAATAAGCATCTACTTAATCAATTTATGCGGCATATCGCTTAATGGAAAATGTCACGATATAAAGATTTTAGATTATTGGATTTTAAGCTGCATATTGACGCATAGATATAGGCGTTTGCTATTCTGACTCAATAAGATAGATTTCACAACAGAATCATTTTTTATATAATAAAGTCATATTTTAGTAAATCGATGTCGAGTTTTCAACTATACTAAGTAATATTTAAGATCAAGAAATGTAGTTTGTTAAGAAATATTTATTAGATGCATAGTACCAACATAATGCATGCAGCCATTGGTCAAGAAAATTTATTTCTCTATCTTGTTTTGAGACCTTAAATAGCATCTTATAAGGTCTCAAAACAGGTATATCAAAACTAATGCCCAGCAATACCATATTTTTTTAATTTATATTGCAAGAGACTTTTTGAAATTCCAAGATACTCAGCAGCCTTCGTTTGAATAAAATCAGCTCTGACTAATGATCTACGGACTAAAGCCGCTTCAATTTTATTTAAAGTATCTGCAAGATCTAAAGGAAATGGCAAAAGATCTACTGCACTCTTAAATTGAGATTCTTCATCACGAATTTCAGCTGGCAAATCATCTACAGTAATTATTGTAGTTGGCACAAGTACTAAACAACTTTCAACCACATTTTGTAATTGACGAATATTGCCAGGCCATTCGTAGCCTGTGAGATAATTTAAAGCTTCATTACTAAAGCTTTTTTTCCCCATGGAATTTTCTTCAAGAACCTTATCCACAAAATGGGCTACAAGTAAGGGAATATCTTCACGTCTCTCACGTAAAGGCGGCAAAGTAATCTGCACTACATTTAAACGGTAATATAAATCTTCGCGAAACTGGCCGAGGGCCACAAGTTTCGTGAGATCTTTGTTCGTAGCAGCGACTACACGTATATCTACAGAAATTTCTTCTGTGCCCCCCACCCGTTCAAAGCGCCTTTCCTGCAACACCCGTAAGAGTTTGACCTGCAAATCAAGGGATAACTCGCCAATTTCATCAAGAAAAAGCGTCCCACCATCGGCCTGTTCAAAGCGTCCACGGCGCATGGCCACAGCTCCTGTAAAGGAGCCCTTTTCATGACCAAATAATTCGCTCTCTAACACCCCCGCATTTAAAGCCATACAATTGACGGACACAAAAGGTTTATCGCGGCGCGGACTCGCAAAATGGATGGCCCGCGCCACTAATTCTTTGCCTGTGCCAGATTCACCTGCAATGAGGACAGTGGAGCGACTAGGAGCTGCCCGATCGACCAAGGCCAACACATCGCGGATAGCGCGACTGTTACCCACAATTTGATGGACGCCATAGCGATCTTTTAATTCTTGTTGTAATAAATAGTATTGTTGATGTGCAAAAGCTAACTCTACAGCATTATTGATTGATAACAGTAATTCATCATTAGAAAAAGGTTTTGTGATATAATCAAATGCCCCATATTTCATGACTTCAACGGCACTTTCAATTGACCCGAAAGCCGTCATAATTAAGACAGGTAAATGTGGCCAAAATTGCTTGATGTGTTGTAAGACTTCTTGACCAGTTAATTTCGGCATTTTCATATCAGTAACAACTACATCAACCTCGCTTTCGTGCAAAAAGGCCAAAGCTGTTTCAGGATCATTTAAAGCTGTTACCGTATAACCTTTATCTTCAAGCAGTGTTTGCAATACCAACAAATAATTCTTTTCATCATCAATCAACAAAATATGGGCATGCTCTTGCATAATATCTTTGCTCCACGCGCTACTCTGAGAAAAACAGTTTGTACTATGAAAGATGCT
The DNA here is from genome assembly GCA_017454005.1 of Desulfovibrionaceae bacterium. Taxonomy (GTDB): domain Bacteria; phylum Desulfobacterota; class Desulfovibrionia; order Desulfovibrionales; family Desulfovibrionaceae; genus Desulfovibrio. The sequence continues at coordinate 4,627 of JAFTDU010000077.1, forward strand.
TTAGGACTCAGAAAGGGGTGCCTTGGGTAAAATAACCGACACAACAGCTCCACCCTGCTTGGCATTTTCTAAAAGAATTTGGCCTCCATGACTTGTAATAATGGAATTGACAATTGGTAAACCTAAACCTGTCCCGCCATCCTTGGTTGTAAAGAAAGGATCCATTAAATGTTCCATATTGGCGGGATCAAAACCAGGACCTGTGTCGCGTATGCTCAGTATAATTTGTTCTTGATTCTCAACCTGCCTGTGTGAGCCTGTAATATAAAAAGTGCCAGGGCCAGACATGGCCTGTTGCCCATTGACTAAAATATTATACAAGGCACGATACAAAAGATCTTTATCGCCTAAGACAAATAATGGTTCTGTGGGATTCGTCCGTTCTACCTGCAAGGCATGTTGTTGAAATTCACTCTCCAAAAAGGCTAAAACTTGTTCTAAAACAACTGCTAAATCAACGAGATCCTGTCTGGGTTTGCGTGGTCTTGCGTAATCTAAAAAATCATTAACAGTTTGTGATAAGCGCACCGATTCATCATAAATAGCGCCTAAAATGCGTTCTGTACAACGGTCTGTTTGCTGTGAGCGTTTTCTCAACAATTCTGCACTTGAACGAATAATCCCCAAAGGATTGCGAATTTCGTGGGCAATACTAGCGACAACTCTCCCCATACTCGCTAATTTCTCATTGCTGTGCAGTTCTTTTTCAAGGAGCATATTTTTATGCATGCGTTCTGATAACACATGCTCTGCGCGATGAATCAAGACTAAAAGTAAGCTAAAGAGAATGAATGAGGATAATAAACATAAGACAACGATGATGCCTTGGAAGGCTAAAACACGCTCATAGTCTTCAGTAATATCTTGGGTGACCTCTAGAGCACCCATAATGGGACTATCTTTTTGTCCTGGCAAAGGTTCTCCACGCAAAGGGGCTAAAATGCGTAATAGAAAAGTCCCTGGTTCTAGGGGGAGTCTAAAGGGGGCCTGCCAAGCGGGAAAGCTTGACACAATTGTTGAATAGGCTTCACCGCCATGTAAAATTTCTTCTAACTTAGGCGAGGAGAGTCCTGCGCGTCCTAGATCTTCAACGACCGTTGAATACGCAACCAGGTAAGAAAAATCATAAATACGCAGTCTTGCCACAGGCAGCCCTTGGATCACTGACTTGACCACCCGATCCAAATGCTCATATTGCGTGGGTTGACGTAGAGCGATGCGTCCGCGTGCTAAGATTGTGGGTAGTGCAAAACGGCGGAAAATTTGATTATTCAAATTTTCCACCAACAAATGCCCAAATTCTTTTTGTTTGGTTAAGAGTGTTTCCCTGGCCGAATTTGAAATAATAAAGGACAGACATAAATTGGTTAAAAGCACCAAAACAAGAGAAATCCAGGATAAAGAGCGTGCATAGCTTAAGGGTAACTCTTGTTCTGGTGCTTTATCAGCCACTTTAGAAGGAGCTGCATCCATGCATAGGCCTAAAGTTAAAACGCTTGTTCTTGCTTGGGAACGCCTAAAAACGCCTGTAAGTCAGCTGCTTCTTGGGTGTAGCCAGGGGCACCTAAGCGACTGTTGGCAAGGCGTTTGCCAAGCTCCACTGCCGGTTGATCTACGGGATTAATCCCCATCAGCCAACCTGTGAAGATGGTCGCAGCCTCTAACAGCATCATCATAGCCCCTGCTTGACTAGGACCTGTATCTTCCATGTCTAATTGGACTAAGGGTACACCCGATGCACATAAGGCCATTTGGGTACCTAAGGCTTCGGCTTCTAACAGACTTGCAAAGGGTTTACCTTTAAGGTAGGCCCATTTGTCAGGTAAATTCTGCCCAAAACTCCGTCCTTGCTGTAACTTACGTGAGGTCAAGAAGAGACAACCTTTGTCACGTTGACCATCTAAGAACATTTGATTGATGGAATGCTGATCGGTGACACCAGTAGCCGTGACAGGTTGACTGCCTTGACCTTGCTTGCCGAGACTTTCAGCCCACAATTGGGCAAACCAAGGACCGTACATGGCCCACTGCGGAATATAACTAAAGAAAATAAGCTGGCTGTAGTTGTGATCCATCAAGGCTTTGGCCCAGGTGGCCAGCGCAAAAGCAGGATGTTGCCGTAAGTTTTTCCGTGGATCTTCGACCAAGGGTTTGGCCACTTGATATGCCCCATTTAAAAGGGCCTGCCAATCAATACCCAAGTAGGCAGCTGGTAATAAACCCACTGCCGATAAAGCCGAATATCTGCCGCCTAAGTAATCTGGCACTTCTAAATTGTATAAGTTGTAAGTGGTTGCTTCGGTGCGTAAATAGCCTTTCACAGCATCGGTGACAACGACCATTTGTTTGGTCCACGCATCTCCCAAGGCTGCTTGTAACCAGTCCTTGACCAAAAAATATTGGGCAATGGTTTCAATGGTGCCACCAGACTTACTAATGACAACCACGACTGTTTCCTTGGGATTTAAGGCTGTGAGCATAGCTTCCAGCTGTTCTGCAGCCACATTATCCATAACCCATACAGCATGCTCAGGATCGCCTGGGAGATCCTGGGCTGGCGCAAAGGCTGTTTGGATAGCCCGGCACCCTAAGGCTGAACCGCCAATCCCCAAAAGCAGCATATGTTTAAATTGCGTAATGGCAGGCAAGACTTTGGCAAGATCGGCCTCGAATTTGGCTCTATAAGGCTGAGTTAAAAAAGGTAAGATCCCAGCTTTAAGTTCATCAGCCAAACGCGTGGCAAGTTCATCTGAACGTGCTATCAAAGTACTTGTATCATAGTTAGCAAGTCTACCTGTGTATGCACGCGACCATTCAAGTAAATTAGCCATCCAAATACTCCTTAAGACTACAACCATTATAAAAAAGAGAGTTTCTAACGTATATTATATTTAAACTCTCATCTCATTACAAAATAACTAGTATAGCTAAAATTTGCAAAAGTAGGCAAATATCTAAATAGAATGCATTAAATATATAGATTCATAGATTAAAATTGATAGCAAAAGAAATCATTACTTGGTATGCAGCAGCTATTATCAAACTTATTTTCTTGATTGATCATACAGATAATCAATTTAGGCACCTAAACTTAGATAATCTTCTTGAACAATACTCGTTAATCTTTGAGACATATGAGAGCGCCACAAGGAATCTCTGCATCTTTGGGTACTTTAAAGCAGAGAACATTTTTGACACGATTGTGTAAAATAACTTCACCTAAAAAACTGCCTTTGCTATCATAGACAGGTCTAGTAGTGCCTAGACGTATTTGGTCACAGCCTTTGGCTGAACACCACACGAGTTTTTCTGCAGCATGCGGTGCACTTGTCCTAAAGATTTCGGCATAGCCCATTCTGAGCAACAGGCTTAAATTTTTACGCCCTAAAATATAGGTTATACAGCCCAAGATAAAAGCTATTCCAGCGCACAGACTGGCCGCCATAAAGGGGCGAATACCTAGATACTGTAAAGAGAAAGATTTGGAGGCAGCGCAAAAATCTGCAAAGCTTGCATATAGCTCAATGCTAAAATCTTGGGGGGCTTGGCTTGCGCCTTTGAAGGTCACGCGCAAGCGGTATGTCCCGCTGCTACTTGCAGGGTCGGCTTTAATCTGCCCACGCCACATGCCGTTGCCAAGCATATAACCTGCAAAAAAACCTTCAAGCTCGAAATTGAGCCACGGATTTTGTGGCGTAAACTCCCAGCGTAAATCACTTGGGAGAGGATTTTGAAAGGGGCAAGGCCCAGATACACCTTCCATTTGCCCGGCTAGCACCTGCAGGGTTGTGTGTGAACCTCTAACAAGGGTTTGTAAGCCATCCAATAACAGGACAGCCGCCACTAAAAAACAAAACGCGCTAATGTTTCCGATAAGCATTTGGATGGTGCGGCGACGTGACCAAAGAGTCCAACTGGTTTCTAACGTTGTTTGATCCATAACATAACAAACTTGAAGTTAAAAAAATAACGTTAAGATAAATTATGGTCTATATATGTATGCACAATCTTAAATTAAATCTATTACGAGTGTTGTCAAGTAGAGTCTAGCAAATAGAATAAATCATTTGTCTAAAATATATAAAAACATATTTTGTTAACGCTGTATAAGATCTCTTCTTTAATCTATAATAACATATAACGATTTAAATGTGTACACAAATATCATGTAGATATAATATATTGACACACTTCATTTTACAATCTCCTTATGTGACTGTAGATATAAGAATAGCTCAAAATAAATTTCTAACTTGTAACGTTATATTTTAGTTGTGTACTTTGTAGATCTTTGTAGATATTTGTAATTTAATATTATAAAGAAAATAATTTATGTTCTCCATGCCCAACGCAATGCTATAGCTGATAAAATGTTTACGCTATTACCTGGCACTGCTATTTTTGAATAGCTGACTAAAAAAATTGTCAGGATAAACTTATCTTCTGATACAACAACGTTCAAATATTTGGGCAAAACTTGATAAAAACCCGGATCAAAGCTAAATTAGATTTGTTGTGTATATACATTAAGCGCAAAATTATACATATTGCATAAAGTTTGCGTCTGATATGCTTTGTGTTTAGAGAAAATGCGCGGCATGCTTCTTTAGCAAAATCTGTGCAATACTTGGTCGTTTGCGCCACAAGATGCTTTTTGCTAATTTCGGCACGCCCTGCAACGAGAAGTTGCACCAATTTTTAGCCCCTTTTTTGCTATGATACGCTTGGTAGATGTTTGTAAACGCTACAGAATAGGCTCCCGGACGAGAATTATTTTGGATCATCTTAACGCAGATTTTGTACCTGGTGTCAATATGGGGATTTTAGGACGTAATGGCACCGGCAAATCTACCCTCGTCAAAATTATTGGCGGCGCTATTTTGCCTGATTCAGGGCATGTCGAACGCACCAGTCGCATTTCATGGCCCATTGGTTTTTCGGGCTGTTTCAATAATAAACTCTCCGGTCGCGCCAATTTACGTTTTGTGAGCCGTATCTACGGAGCCAACATTGAAGAGGTGACAGAATTTGTGGAAGATTTTTCTGAATTAGGTGCTTATATGGATGTTCCCATTCAGAAATACTCTTCTGGTATGGCTGCCAAGCTCGCTTTTGGCTTAAGTATGGCCATAGGTTTTGACTATTATTTAATTGATGAAGTGTCTGCTGTTGGCGATGCTTCTTTTAGAAGAAAGTGTAATTATGTATTTAATCAGCGGAAGAAAACATCAACTCTTATTGTAGTTTCTCATAATATTGCTACTATTCAAAAACATTGTGATTCAGCAGGTGTCTTAAATAATGGCATACTTGTTTTTTACAAAAATATTAATGATGCTGTTGAGCGATATGAGGAAATTTGTAGCAAACCATTAGAGATTCGTTATGCCTAAAAATTACAACTTTGCTGACTAAATATTCGTAATAAATTTTGCGCTAAACTAAAGCAGTCAATAACATTGTTTAACATCATAAAATACAAGGAGCTTCAGATGCGAAGCTCCTTTTTTTATGTCGATGTATCCAATCTGTTGTACTTCAATGTGATTGTGGAATTAGAATATAGACATAAGATAAACTTATGCGATATAGTATACCAATACTTGATAATGTTTAAGTTATTAATATCATTATGTTATTCTAAGAATATTGATGATCATAGGCTATAAACTGCGTTAATATCATGAGATTATAATAGAAGTATTATTAAATAATATATTAGTGAATTCATAAAATAAAGTTTAAAGACTGTTTTAGTTTATCTTAAACTTGATACTAAACTTTATGCTAAAATCTATATTCAGAGTATAATATATAAATAAGCATCTTCTAATTAAATTGTTCTCATGAGTATGTGCGTTTATCACTGCAGTATATTTCATGAATAGAAGCACACAAGTAAATTACATAATTGCTAAAAGAACTATGATTTATTTAAGATAAAAATATCTACTTAAAATTTGCTGCTATACTTGGTAGTCGCAGATTACTTTATAATTGATTGATTGTATTGCACCATAATATTGGTAACAAAGTTGCACTATACTTTTTTATAAAAAATACAAAGACGTAAAGTTAAGCCTACTGTTTGGTCTTTGCTCTTAAAATGAAAACAGCAATAGTTTATCGTGTGCTTTTTCAGGCAACTTATTTGCCGCAAGCTTTTTTGTTTGCAGCATTTAAGTATGCTAGCATAAACTTGCATATCTTTGATTATAGGCCAAAAAATTGCCGAGCACAACAAAATGCTGGCAAAGGCATGCCCAATAGCTGGCTGCTTGTGGCAACTCTTGATTTGGGCAGATCTTCTTACTGTGCCGTCTGACAAATTTGAATTTGGCTTCTGTGACTCTAAGCTTGTGCAATATGCAAGCGTCTTTATAAAAAAATCCTCTTGCTTTTTAGCAAGAGGATTAAAAACTAAATTTTCAAAATATGTAAACAGTTCAAGATAGACAGATTAGTTAATTGCGTCTTTCAAGGTTTTAGATACCACAAATTTCACTACTTGCCGTGCAGGAATGGTAATTTCTGCACGTGTTTGTGGATTATGGCCTTTCCGTTCGGCCCGTTCAACAACTTTAAATGTCCGCTGCGATAAACATATCCAAGGTTCAGTAACCTCATGAGTAGTTAAGAATAAGCGCGTGTGTATAACTTGAAGGCAAAAAGATCTAGGGACACAACTTTTTTGCATATTTTGCTGCACAGGAAAGACTTTAGAGCAATCGCAATTGATCTTCAAAGAGATAGTTAAGCCTTGTATTCGAGTTGTGATCTCGGTAAAATTTTATAACATATGCCGTAAGCACTGTTCAAAAACTGCAAGTCTCTTTTTGTTAAGCTTCCGAGTAGACTTAAGACTCTAAGATGTGTGAGCACAACTAAAAATCATCTTAACTATTTTATGTTGTGATCGCACATCACGCAACAACTATTATAAACAAGTTTGTGCCCACAAAATAAAAGGTGTAATATCTTGCAGTGCTGACAAGGGTTAATTATACACACATGCCTGAGTTAATTTATTCTTGTTACCGTAAACACGGCAACATGGATCTGAACTTGCATATCTTTATCTTGTTCACGTTAAAACGCAACTCTTAACGCAGTCTTACAATTACTTGTAGACCTCTCATGCTTTCACATGAGCGCAGACTATATCTTCAGCCACTTTAAAAAAATGGCGCAACATTTTTCTTCAGGCCTTGACTTCCTGTTTTACTCTCCCTCAAGGAGATAGTCGTTGGGGGTCTTCCATGCTCTAGGTAAGAGTTTAGGACTGTCCCTGCTAAACACCCATTGTTTTAGACACTTAGGACGGACGTTTTCAGAAGGTCACTATTTTTTGCATCTGACACTAATCCGCTTGTTTTCACCTTATGTCATCCTTACGTTTTTTTTGCTTTCGCACCTTTTGATTGCTCTTCAGCTTATCTTTTCAGATTACTGTTTCGGTGTAAGGCTTTAGGGATTCAAAGCATTTAACGTTGAGTTTACACCTCTTACAAGATGTAAAGGGTTTTCTGTGCTGTTAAGAAACCTGTGCAATCTATTAGACAGGTCTTAACAGTTAGTTAGCCCAAATCCATTGAGAATCACTTCTTCTTTTTTGGTCAAAGCGTCTTTTAAAATAGTCACAATAGCATTTAAGGCTTCTTCAGCTTTGCCTTTTGGTAAACCTTCCACTTTTTCATTGATTTTTTCAATAAAATCAGCTTTGGTCATAAATTCTCCGAACAAAGTGCCTCAAACGGTCGTAGAAGTCACCTTGTAAGTTGTAGCTAATTTAGCTTGGTTGAAGCTTGGAAAGTGTAATATTTCCTTATTAGAGATATTTTATAGGTTACAAAAAATATATATATTAGGTTCTTTTTTGTCTGAAATTGCTTATTTTATATATAGCAAGAGTTGCGAACACATATTTTGCCGAAACGTTTCTGAAGCTATTTGGCAGCAAGAGTGATGTTGGCTTAAGGCAAATAGTAGTAAAAATAGCAACCATTACGCAGATAGGACAAGGATGAACACTTGAAAGATTTTAAGCTAAAGATCCACAAGCTCAATGCTCGTTGTAGGTAAGGGTTGCCCCAAAAAGAGGCTACCTGTGCGGGCGAAGCGCTCTTTATTATCTGTGGTCATAAAATGTCGCAAGCCTTTAGTTTTGTCAGGCTTTAAGAGCTGTAGCTCTGTGAGCTGCGCTTTCACAGTATCCGCAACCATTTCGGCCGGATCAACTACTTGGATACTTGGGCCAACAACCCTGGCTAAGCTCTGTTTTAAGAGGGGAAAATGCGTGCAGCCTAAAAGCATCGTATCAGGCCTTTGAGAATCTGGAGCATCAAGCCAAGCATCTAGATAATGGTGGATCAACGCTTCGACAATGGGCCCCTCTAACAGGCCTTCCTCAGCCACAGGTACAAAGAGGGTGCAGGCTTGGGCTGCGATTTGGGCATCTTTATTTAGGGCATGGATAGCCTGCGTATAAACGCCACTTTTTATGGTGGCTTCGGTTGCAATGACTAAAATGCGCCCGTTGGCGCTGACTTTAAGGGCTGCTCTTGCGCCAGGTTCTACCACGCCAATTATTGGCAGACTAGCAAATTCTTGCTTTAGATGCGGGAGTGCATTGGCTGTGGCCGTATTACAGGCCACAACTAACATTTTCACCCCGCGTTTGAGCAAGGTGCGGGCTGCACTTAAGGTATAGCGGATAATTGTCGTCTGCCCTTTTGTGCCATAAGGAAGGCGTGCCGTATCGCCAAGATAGAGCAAGTCTTCATATGGCAAGCATTTACTAATTGCTTTAAACACTGTTAAGCCGCCCATGCCTGAATCAAACAAGGCAATGGGCAGGTGTGCACCAATCGCCATCGGTTCTACATTCCCCCCACGTCTAGATCGATACATTACTATATAGAAGTTGTCTGCAAACTTATTACTTGGTTAAAGATTTAGTAGACAATATCAATATTATTTTGATTAGAAAAATGAGGCTTTGTTTAAAATCATTAGCACAATTGTTAAAGCACATCTTTAATCATGCAAAAAGCTTACGCCACTTGTCAAGGCAACTAAGGCATGTTACTTATACTTATTGTGCAGCGCGTCAAGTGAAATTGATGTAACACATAATTAGATGTAAAAACTTTAAAGATTTTTGAGCATTTTTATAAACTCAATATATGCTAGTCTAATCTTTTAGAAAGTTTCTTAAAGTAATATATACACGCGATCTTGCGTCTAAAGTGCTCTACAAAGCAAAAATCAGCCTAATATCGCGCAAGTTCAGCTTGCATTGCCAAAACTACACTGTCAAGCTATTATTTTGGGCGCACTTTTAATTGTAAAGGGGGCAGCATGCTGGGGATTGTGGATTATCAGGCTGGCAACCACACAAGTGTGGCTCGTGCGCTTAGAGCTTTGGACATTCCCTGCGTCATTACAAATGAGCCCGCAAAGTTGCAGGCTTGTGTGGGGTTAATCTTTCCAGGAGTAGGCGCTGCAGGTCAAGCCATGGCCACGTTACAGAGCTCCGGCATGGCGCAAACTCTGAAGGAGCTTGTGCAAAGTCAGGTACCGTTGCTTGGCATTTGCCTTGGAGCGCAGATTCTGCTCGAATATAGTGCCGAAAATGACACTAAGCTCTTAGGTCTCGTCAAAGGCGAATGTCGCAAATTTGCCCAAGGCTTAACCCAAGAGGATGGGAGCAAACGCCCCATTCCCCACATGGGTTATAACCAGCTGAACTTTGTTGCTGATTGTCCGCTCTTTGCCAAGATTGCGCCTGAAGCCTGCTATTATTTTGTTCATAGTTACTACATGCAGCCAAGCAAAGAACTCATCATTGCCACGACCAATTATGGAGAAACTTTTTGTTCTGTTTATGGCAGGAATGGCCTTTGGGGACTGCAGTTTCATCCTGAAAAAAGTGGGCGGCCAGGCTTAAGTATTCTCAAGAATTTCTATAATTATTGCCAAGAGATCAGCCATGCTCAGTAAACGTGTCATTGTCTGTTTGGATGTACGCCGCGGCATTCTCACCAAAGGCATCAAATTTGCGGGCAACCAAGATATTGGCGATCCTGTTGAAAGTGCAAGGCGCTATTATGAGGCTGGGGCTGATGAGATTGTGTTTTATGATATTACAGCCTCAGCTGAAGCTCGCGGCATCTTTTTAGATGTGGTCAAGCGCGTGGCTGAAGTCATCTTTATCCCGTTTAGTGTTGGGGGCGGGCTGCAAAGTCTTAACGATATGTATGCTGTGCTCAACGCAGGGGCTGAAAAGATCTCCTTAAACTCGGCAGCTGTGAAAAATCCTGGGCTTATTCGGCAGGGGGCTTTGGAATTTGGTTCCCAAGCCATGGTCGTGGGGCTTGATGTGCTGCAGGTACCAGTGACTAATAGTATCCCTTCAGGTTATGAAATTGTTATTCATGGTGGGCGCTTACATACTGGGCGCGATGCCATTGCCTGGGCCAAAGAAGTTGCTGATCTGGGTGCTGGCGAATTATGTGTCAATTCTATCGATGCCGATGGTACGAAAAACGGCTATGAGCTGACGCTAACTAGGAGAATTGTTGAGGCTGTGCCCATCCCTGTTATTGCTTCTGGGGGGGCAGGAGCGCCTGAGCATCTCTATACTGCTGTAACAGAAGGGCTGGCGCAGGCTGCCTTAATTGCCTCCATTGTGCACTATGGCGAGTACACCATTGCAGAATGTAAAGAGTATTTGGCTGCAAGAGGTGTACCTGTGCGTTCTACGTGGTAGATATGTTAGACCGTCTCAAACAGTTACTTAAAACCCTCTCGCCCATAGCGCTAGCCTATTCAGGTGGCTTGGACAGTAGATTTTTGTGTCACATAGCAAGTAAATGTGGCTGCCAAATCCTCTGTCTGCATGCCACAGGACCGCAATTATATTCTGAGACAACTAAAGCAGCTATTGCCTGGCTCAAAGCGCAAGGCATATACTCGAGAGTTGTTCTCTTTAATCCTTTGGCGCTTAAAGATGTGCGCACTGGGAGCCGCAAGCGCTGCTATTATTGTAAACGTTCGCTCCTTGAAAGCTTACAACAAGATCTTGTAGCACATAATGAAGCACACTGGACACTGATAGATGGCAGTAATGCCTCAGATGCTGGAAGTTATCGGCCAGGGCAAAGGGCGCTTGAAGAACTTGGGATCCGTTCACCCTTAAAAGAAGTGGGCTTGACTAAAGATGCACTGCGCAGTCTCGCCCAAACTACAGGTTTAAGTTGGCCCACTCAGCCGGCAACCCCCTGTCTTTTAACCCGCTTAGCCTATGGTCTTGCCCCTACAGAAGAACTCTTACAACGTTTAGGCAGATGCGAAGACGCTTTGTATAACCTGCTTAAGTCTAGTCTTGGACCAGATGTCAATTTACGTCTCCGTGTAACACCAACCTATGTTCTCCAGGTGGAATCCTTGCCAGCAAGTCTACACCAAGATGTTTGTAGCCTTCTTAAGACTTATTCTTTCTGGCCCTGTCAACTAGCCCAAGGTCATGACATAAGTGGTTTCTTTGATAAGCAAAACCCAGACAATGACCTACCTTGGCTCTGAGGTCAACCCTATTGTGCCTCTGCTTACGATATAGCTAGACTTTGCAGGCAAAAATAGTTAAATAGAGAGTTTCCCTACTTAACTTTTTATGGAGATTTGCTATGCACAAAAAAGTTGAACGCAAGAAAGAACTGGATCGCAAGCGCCATCGTCGGCAGGTGCGTTTAAAACAACGCATTCACGAGGCGAAAGCGCAGGCTAAAGCCTAAGACGCTTTTTTTTAAGGATTCTAACCCCGAAACAGCAGTTTTTTTAAGTTATGCCTATTTACGAATATCAGTGCCCCAAGTGTCAACACATCTTTGAGGAATGGGTCAAAGTAGCTGATGCCCATGGTATGGAACCTTGTCCTGAATGTGGCACCAGTTCACCCAGGTTAATCTCCCACACTTCTTTTGTTCTCAAAGGTGGTGGCTGGTATGTGACCGATTATGGCTATCGCAAAGGGATCAAGGAAGAGCAGAGTACTGCCACGAGTACCAAGAAGCAAGATAGCACTCAAGCCAGCAAGGATTCTACCTCTGCCAAACAAGAGTCCAGCAAAGCTTCTACTGAGACTACGTCAGCTCCTAAGCTCAAACCTCATACGACCACAGCGCAAGCTTCTTAAAGCGGTCCCCTACAGCCCAGGGGCAGGCCCATAGACGCAAGTTTGTCCAATTGCCCCAAGATCATTGCATGGAGAAAAAACCATGATCGAGCGTTATACTCGCCCAGCAATGGGTAATATTTGGACACTTGAAAATCGTTATGCGGCCTGGTTGCAAGTAGAATTGGCCGTGTGTGCCTCTTGGGCCGAATTAGGCAAAATTCCGCCGGCGGCCCTTGAGGTAATTCAACAAAAAGCTGCTATTAATGTACCACGCATCCTCGAGATTGAGGCAGAAACACGGCATGATGTCATTGCCTTTTTGACATCTTTAGAAGAAGTGGTGGGCCCCATGGCTCGCTACATCCATTTAGGCTGTACATCATCAGATATTGTAGATACTGCCAATGCTTTGCTCTTCCAACAAGCAGGTAAGCTGATTCTCGCGGATCTAGACCAAATCTTACAGACGCTCAGTGATTTAGCCCACAAGTATCAAGGTACACTGTGTATGGGGCGTACCCATGGCATTCACGCTGAGCCCACAACCTTTGGTCTGAAATTAACAGGTTTTTATACGGAGTTTACCCGGCATAAAGAACGCATTGTCCAGGGCTTAGAGGCAGTGCGGGTCGGCAAAATTTCGGGCGCTGTGGGGACTTATGCCTTTGTCAGTCCAGAACTGGAAGCCAAAACTATGGCTAAGTTGGATCTCAAAGTTGATCCCCATTCCACCCAAATTATCCAACGTGATCGCTATGCGCAGTTTTTTACAGCCTTAGCCATCCTTGGAGGTGGCATTGAACGGCTTTGTGTGGAGCTGCGCCACCTGCAACGCACGGAAGTGCGTGAGGTGGAAGAGGGCTTTGCCAAAGGGCAAAAAGGCTCCTCAGCCATGCCTCACAAAAAGAATCCCATCTCGGCAGAAAATCTCTGTGGCTTGGCCCGTCTTTTACGCAGCAATGCCCTAGCAGCCCTCGAAAACCAAGCTTTGTGGCATGAACGCGACATCAGTCATTCTTCAGTTGAACGCGTGATCATGCCAGACTCCACTATTATTGCCGATTATAGCCTGCAACGTTTGAACAGACTTCTGCAAGGACTTGTTGTGCATCCTGACATGATGCAGGTAAACTTGCAACGCTCCTTCGGCTTATATTTTTCGCAACGTGTGCTTACAGCGCTTATCGAAGCAGGGTTACCTAGACAAGAGGCCTATGTTTTAGTGCAACGTTTGGCAATGCAAAGTTGGCAGACAGGCACCTCGTTCCCGGATTTGGTGCAAGCTGACCCACAAATTACAAGTAAACTTGATCAAGAGACACTCAAGCAATTATTTGACAATGCCTTTTATTTAAGACACGAAGCTGCCATTTTCGCCCGTGTGTATGGCGCTTAAGGCCAATTTTAACCTTTCACCGTCCATTTTTTGGAAGCAAGCAGTCCTCAAGGATCCAGGCATGGAGATCAGCACTTTGAAAAAGCGTTTAGCGCAACTCTTACTACAACTATCCTACCGCGAGGGGGATTTTGTCTTAGCGAGCGGCAAGCGCAGTGATTATTACTTTGATTGTCGTGTGACAGCCCTACATGCCGAAGGCTCGTGGTTAATTGGTCATCTCTTTAACCATGTGCTCATGGATGACAATATTGTCGGTGTGGGAGGCATGACCTTAGGTGCCGATCCCCTTGTAAGCGCTACGACAGTAGTCTCGCAAATGCTCGGGCGGCCTTTACATGGTTTATTGGTGCGCAAAACTGCCAAAGATCACGGTACAGGACAGTATGTTGAAGGTCTTGGTAACTTTAAGCAAGGCGATGCCATTGCAGTGCTTGAAGATGTTGTCACCACTGGCGGTTCAGTTTTGACTGCTTGCCAACGTTTGCAAGATGCCGGGCTAAAAATTGTCACAGTGTGTGCTATTTTAGATCGTGAAGAGGGTGGACAGAGTAAACTTGCAGCTGCCGGTTTCCCCCTTAAGGCCTTATTTACGCGTCGTGAACTGTTGCAACTGGCGCGTTAAGTGGACTGTCGCATGCCCAAGTTCTATTCTACCCATGCCATTAAGGGGTTTTTTCTACCTATAATTAGCGCTGTGACGTTGACTTTTGCCACGCCAAGTTTTGCGGAAAACTGGCGGACTAATGTCAAAGATATCTTTTTGCCTTCGCATCTTGTGGCTGTCGATAAAGAGCAGCAAAAATTTTATTTTTACGAAAAAAAGAGTCCTTTGCGCTTAAAATACGAGTTTGCTTGTACCACAGGGCAAAAAGCAGGTGATAAACAGGCCATTAATGATTTAAAAACCCCTGAGGGTATTTATTTTGTGGGGTATAAAATTGCCAGTGGCCTTGATTTTCGCGAATACGGCGGCGTAGCTTACACGCTCAATTACCCAAACCCTGTGGATAAATTGCGGGGCAAGACAGGACATGGGATTTGGATTCACAGTAAAGGTTTTGGTCTAGTACCCACAAAGGGGTGTGTGGCGATCGGTTTGCAAGAAATTGATACGGTCGGGCCCAATTTAACACCTGGCACAGCCGTGATTGTGGCCAACGGGATGACCCAGCCCCAAGTAACCAAAGAAGATAAGAGTACGGCCCAGTATTTACACAATTTAATGCAAGCGTGGACTGCTGCGTGGGCGCAGCGCTCGCGGAAGATGTTTGATTTTTACGATCAGGACGCTTACACCAAAGCTACAGAAGACTTTACGGCCTTTCGCTTGAATAAAGAACGCATTTTTAAGATGGTGAATGACATTCGCCTGTTTAACCGCGAGATTCATGTTCTTGAGGGACCTGGCTATTGGGTGACGTGGAGTGAGCAATGCTACACAGCGTCCAATCATACCTCTGAAGGTATTCGCAGGCTTTATTGGCAACGCGGTGATGATAAACGCTACCGCATTGTCGGCATGGAATGGTTGCCGCGTGACCTGGGCATGCTTGCTGAATATAAAAAGGGTAAACTTGTAGCCCAGGCGACATCAGTCAAGGTAGATGATTCTTCTGAAGCGCCGAGCTTGCCGAATTTATCCATGCCCGAAGATGCCCCAACCGAAACAGCGCTTCCTAAAGGTAGACAACAATTAGTTGCTGTCAGTGATCCACTTGTGCCTTCGCAACGTCCAAATAATACTTTAAAAGAGTTTAATTGGATGGAAGGTTCAACTGCGAAACCCACACCAACCCAAGAGCCGCCGCAACCGATCGTCAAGACACCTGATGACTTGAAAAAAGAGGCTATCGCTAAGACCCAAGAGTTTACGAAGCTCCTAGCAGCTCATGATCAGGCCGTTGTGGATCTCTTCTCCCAACCTAAATTTAACCGCGTCCCAGGTGTATTTAAACAACGCTCCTTACGCAGTACTTTACATGAAATTGAGCGCCTGCAAAGTTTGCCAGATCTTGATTTGATTAGTGCCGAACCTACTGCTGAAATAGCCAAGAATTTGATTGTAAGTCATCAAGATGTGCTCTTAAAGACGCAAAAGTCACCCATGGAAGGTGAATTCCGCATCTATTGGCTGGAAGAAGATAGCAAGTTGCAAATTGTGGGCTTAAACTTTTTGCCCAAAGTCACAGGTTTAACAGCTACATGGCTTGAAAAGATTACGGCAGAAGTGGGTAAAGAGATTGAAGCCTGGCGTGTGGCTTGGGAGAAAGGCGATTTAGAAAACTATGTTAGTTTCTACGCTGAGAATGCACTGCAACAAGGGCGTAGGGGCATTAAGTTAATTAAGCGGCAGAAGGAAGATCTGTGGGCTCGCATTAAGCCTGTGCGTATTATCTTTAATGGTCTTAGACTTCAACCTACACCAACTGGCCTTAAGGTTGATATGACCCAAACTTATAGTGATAGTACAGGTAAAGAGGAATATGGGTTAAAGACTCTGCTCTTACAGTTTGAAGAAAATAAATGGAAGATAGTACAGGAAGATTGGCAGTATTTACCAAAGCCCAGAGCTTCACTGTAATCTATTTTCAATATTATTACTGAAAAAGGGAGGACTTAGATCCTCCTTTTTTCAATTCTAAACTTGAACATTGTTTTCTAGTAAGATGTCTCTAACATGTAATGCAAGAAAAGCACACTTTATCACAAGCGGCAAATTCTTGTTGAAAATATTTTCAAGTTGAGCTGTTATTCAAGATGTGCATGAACTGCTTGAAAGTGTGTGCTTAACAGTGTCAAAAACGAGCATGACTCTACATCTAAAATCAGTTACAGAAATTTTAATGCGCTTATCTTGGCAACTACAAGAATAAATTCAAAATACATAACTTAGCAACTAGTGTTAATCATATATTGATTAAGCAGAAAATGCACATTTAAACTATCTTTTTTGCCTATTACCGTCATCAAGATAATTGGTTAATATCTTTTCAATTGTGCGTACACATAAAAATGGGATCATTAATATATTGACTTGAGTGTATAGATGTATGCAAAAGATGAGTTTCAACAATTGTGATGTGTTTTTGAATATTAAAATAATTTGAAAAAATAAGAAATGACATATCATAGATATTATTTTTGTAGTGAAGTTCGTGAAAGTGCGAGCTCTTTTTGCTGAATATTACAAAGCTAAAAAGGGTAAGACTGCTGCATTATAAACAAGAATATTGATCTAAATTATGCACACACTAATTTTATTGTATGAATACATGCAGTTTGTGTTGCGTGATACGCTGATATTTCAGATATCTATAAATAATTTTGGATATAACACTAAAAATAGATCCTTAAGATAGTCTAATATATTAAGACACATATATTGTAATCATTGTATATCGATCAATTTTGGAGTTTGTCTTTAAAATACTTACTTAATCATGTCAAAAACAGACTTGCCTTTGGGCTCGATAGCTGATGCAACTTTTGAATTTTTCTTGGTGTTAAGCTTGCAGAGGAAGCTCTATGGTCTTCGTACTTTCTCCCACAGGAAAACCCCTCAAGCCGTGCCGAAATGTAATTGCACGCTTACTTCTCAAAACAGGCAAAGCAAAAGTTAAATACAAACATCCTTTTACCATCAAACTGTTAGATGAACCTCAAATGTTAAAATTGTTGCAATCTGCCAAGCAAAACGAACAGGCGAACTCTCCAAGCTAGCAGAGAAAAGGCTCACCCAAAATCTGGGTGAGCCTTTTTTTGTTGACGTCTAACAAGATTATCTTAATAATATTTTCACCTAAAGTAACTGTGCAAATATAACTAGTATAGAGGCTGCATCAAAACTTAATCTTTCTAGTCTTAAAGTCTAGTAAGATTTTGCTTTATATACATCAACTGAAATATACAAATATTTACCATGGGTTTGCAAAAATGTATAAAACGATATTGCTTTTCTTGCAGTAGTCAAAGTGCGATTTATTTGTAAATTGACAAATTTTATCTTCATGTAGCGTTTATCATCACAGCGTACCATTACTCGTAAAGATTTTCGTCCATGAATCAGCTCTAGTGTAATAAAATCAATTGCATCTTTAGTCTTATCAAAATAATTACCAAATGTGTAGTCATCGACTTCATCTGTACAGTAAAAATAAGCATGATCTAAATAAGGTTCTATATCTTGTGTTACATCTTCCTCTTTCCAATTATGTGTTGTACGCATTATTTCTTTAGGTGCATTAAAATATTTATGTGATATAAATGTGAAATTATTCTTTTTTGTATCATTGTCATCCCATGTTACATCTACAGCATACCATTTGCCTTCAATTTCCACTACGTTCCATACATGTTTTTGATTTGATGCGATCCCACTCTGCATATCAACTTTTAAGCCAAACATGGAACATAACATGTAAAATGCATCACAATAGCCTTGACAATTCGCCCTATGATCAATTAAGGCGCCAATTGCAGTAGCATAGCGTGGAAGTTTTTTTCCTGGTGTATCAGTATAATAATTCACATAATGGCATAGTGTATCATGAAAAAAGAGCTCAGCTTGCAATGGTGTCATGTATTGTGCTTTTCGTATTATGTCAAGAGCAATATTATATAATTCACGTTCTTCATCACTCAATGAGGCAGTATTATGTTGTATATAGGCATCAGCAACACGCATACCCGGGTAATAAGAAATTTTATATAAAACTTTAGCCGAACGTGCAGTTTTAGTGAGTATGCGTGAGTGCACATGCGGTAAATTACAGGAGTAGAGTAAATCGTCATTGGATGCAAGATAGCCTTGCGTAAAATTGACAACGAATTCGCTTAAACGCTCTTCCACGCAATCGCGGACAAAGTCGACTAGGCTGGCCTTGTCAGCAATAGGTGGCGACTGTACAGGCGCAAGGGCCCAACAATTTGTGGCAGCGAGCCACATAAAGAGCAGTAGTAAACTAAAAACACGACACAAGATAAACATGAGCAATAGAGCTTGTGTGCCAGCACACACGTTGAGATTTGAGCAAAAGCCAAGTGTAGGGCCAAAGCTTATTTTACATCAAACTAGCGCCTTGACAACAGCCGCCACCCTGCCTTATTAAACAGTTGAACAATTATTCAACTATTGGAAAAAAGTGTATGGCAAAACCGTCCAACCCAAGTGCGCAAACTTTGGCCGAGATCATTCATCAAGATGTTGTGACCCAGGTGCAGCAAGAACTGCCAGCAGTAGACACTTCTGTTAAACTGGCTGAACTTTTTAAACTCTTTGGCGATAGTACCAGACTGCGTTTACTCCAATGTCTTTTGGTGCATGAAATGTGTGGTTTAGATCTTGCGGCTACATTAGGGGTTAGCAAAAGTTGTATTTCACACCACCTACGTGCTTTAAAAATTGCAAATCTTGTACGTTTTCGGCGTGAAGGTCAGATTATTTTTTATGACTTAGCGGACGACCACGTAAAACAGATCCTGGCTATGGGTTTAGAGCATATTATTGAACCTCAATGAGTTCTACTCTTCACGGTAACTACTATGGAAAATACTTTCCTACTCCAAGGACTTCATTGTCCAACTTGCGCGGCCAAAATTGAGCATGAAATTAGTTTACTAAGTGGAGTTGTATCTTCCAGCATCAACCTTATGCAACAAAAGTTAACAATTTCAGCAGAGCGTCTTAATCAGAATTTAGTGCAAGAAATTGTCAATATTGTGCATAAGCATGAACCTTTAGTTACAATTATCCCTGAAGAGACTACATTAGATCCTGTTATCGATTACGCCTTTCATCTTGAGGGCTTACATTGCCCTAATTGCGCGGCGAAAATTACGCATGACTTAGAAGAGCTAAGTTTCATAAAAAAAGTTGAATTGAACCTTTTAACCCAAAGTTTAGTCATTAGAAGCAATGCCGAGAGTAAAAAGGTTCAAGAGCATGTTGCAGAGATAGTCGCCCATTATGAGCCAGATGTGCGCATAAGCCAAGTTACAGCCCATGTCAGAGAACATCTAACAAAAGAGTCTGGGAGATTACAATTTGCAAGCTTATTTCTTGGAGCCTTGCTCTTTGGCTTAGTGCTACTACTTAATGGCGTGCACATAATCAGTGCGACTTTCGCGACCCCTCTATTTATTTTCACCTATCTTCTCTTAGGCTACAAAGTGCTGCGCAAAGCCTTGCACAATATTTGCAAGGGCAGTCTCTTTGATGAAAATTTTTTGATGAGTATTGCAACTGGTGGGGCCTTAGCCCTTGGTGAATATCCTGAGGCCTGCGCTGTGATGCTCTTTTATGAACTAGGCGAATATCTGCAAGCTAAAGCCGTAGGGCATTCTAAAAAATCAATTGCAGCTCTAATGAATATCCGCCCAGAGGTGGCCCATGTAATCCGTGATGGCATAACTACAACGGTTGCACCCAAAGATGTACAGTGTAATGATCTGATTCTTGTGGCGCCTGGCGAAAAAATTCCGCTAGATGGCTGCATAGTCGCTGGCGAATCTTCTTTGGATACACGGGCTTTGACAGGCGAAGCTTTGCCCAAAACTGTCGGGCCTGGCGACCAGGTACTCTCAGGCTGCATCAATGAAACACATGCACTTACAGTTCAAGTTACAAAAACCTATGCCAATTCTACTGTCGCCCAAATTTTAAAACTTGTGGAAAGTGCGAGCCAAGCTAAATCGCCGACCGAAAACTTTATTACGGTTTTTGCAAGATTTTATACACCAATTGTTGTGGCGCTAGCTTTACTCTTAGCCTTTGTGCCGCCCATCTGTTTCCATTTCCCCTTAGCTGAATCAATTCACCGCAGTTTAGTCTTTTTAATCGTGTCGTGTCCTTGCGCCCTCATTATTTCAATCCCCTTGACCTATTTTGGGGGATTGGGGCAAGCCTCAAAGTGCGGCGTGCTAATCAAGGGGAGCAATTATCTTGAGGCCTTAAGTAAATTGGAATGCCTTGTCTTTGATAAGACAGGTACTTTAACTCAAGGGCAATTTTCAATCACAAAACTTGTGCCAGCTCAAGGTGTTCTTGATGCGAGTTTGTTGCATCTGGCAGGACTAGCTGAAGCCCAAAGTAAACATCCCATAGCGCAATCAATTGTTACAGCAGCTAAGGCAAAGCTTATTCCAAGCACATCTTTTGAAGAGATACCAGGGCAGGGAGTCATTTATATAAATGACAAGCAAACAATTGTTGTGGGCAATAGTGAGTTAATGCAAGCCCAGCATATTGCTGTGCAGGGAAAGCAGAGTGATGGTGCACCTAAAGTCTATGTGGCCTGTAATGGCAAGTATATGGGATACATTGTGCTTGCAGATCAAATGCGTCCTGGAATAGTAGAAACCATGCAGGATTTACGGCACCTTGGCGTTAAACAAATTGCTCTCTTAACAGGTGATACGCCAGCGCAAGCCGCAGAACTTGCTAAGCAGCTTGGCTTTAATGATTGGCATGCCAACCTGTTACCTGCAGAAAAGGTTGAGCATGTGAGTCATTATAAAAAGACCTTAAATCCTGGTAAAAAATTAGCTTTTGTGGGTGATGGCATAAATGATGCACCAGTTTTAGCCCGTGCCGATGTCGGCATTGCAATGGGTGGCTTAGGTTCTGATGCTGCCATTGAAGCTGCGGATGTGGTTCTTATGGCTGATGAACCTGCTAAAATTGTCAGTGCCATCAAGATCGCTAAGTATACAAAGCAACTGGTGTGGCAAAATATTGCTTTAGCCTTAGGCATCAAATTTTTGTTTTTGCTTTTAGGTGCGTGGGGATTAATTGGCTTGTGGTTAGCTGTGTTTGCCGATGTGGGGGTGACTCTTCTAGCTGTAGCCAATGCTATGCGCATTTTGACCTTTAGAGAACCTCAGATGATTTAACTAATTTATGTAAAAATGCCTTAAAACATTTGGCTCTTTTGCTTAAGAGAATAATGCAGCATAGTGAGCATTTGTACTGTTTTAGTCCTACGCAATTTTGAGCTGCTTTTTGTATCTGTAACTAAAAGATATATAAAGTATATGTAAAAAGCGCATGCATTGTTGCTACATTTAAGATCAATTTTTTGTATTATCTAAATACCATATAAAAAGATAGTTGCCTTATATCAACATTATAAAAAGTGTGATATAAGGCATATTTTATTGATTCTTAAAATATCGCTACTGTAATGTAAGCGGTCGCTGAATTCACTTGATTATCCAAAACACCGAATATAGCATAGCCCCGCATTGGCAATGTTAGCATTTGGGACATTTGTCTGTCAGAATCTAGCATTGGCCACGCTCTGCACATAAAAAAAGGTGATGGGGG
>JAFTDU010000078.1 GCA_017454005.1 Desulfovibrionaceae bacterium
AAATACAATATTTAATCAACCTAAAATTAAAAAATATAATGTATAACAAATTATATTGATTTTATATTATATACATAAATCATATACTTTAAATTATTGTCATAGTTTACATATCATAAAATTATATAGTTCTTTTGCAAATAATTAAGCAAAATTTGAACAAGAATAAAATTTTATAATAAACTATTTTACTACTATAGATTTGTAAGTAGAATAATTAGATACTAAGAAAACAATTTAACTAAAATAAAAAATGTCTATGACCTCTAAAATTTTCTCATTCGTTTCACAAGCACTACCTAAAGATACCTTTGAAGTTGTAAGTTTTACAGGTAGAGAAGCTTTAAATCAGCTTTTTTCCTTTAAAATTGAGTTGGTAAGTAAAGACAGCAATATTTCAGGCCAAACAGTGTTAAATGCACCGGCTACCTTTGGTATTTTAAACGCTGAAGATAAAAAAGCCTTTTATACTGGCTACTTAAGTTCCTTTGCCCAAGCTCAACACTTTCATGATTATACAGCCTACACAGTTGAGCTTAAGCCTGAGTTCGCTAAATTCACAGGACTTGTGCAAAGTAACATTTTTTTAAATAAAAATTTGCAAGAGGCCATTCATACCCTGTTACAGGAAGATCAGTTTGTAAAGATTCCCCACGAGTTTCGCTTTGTGCAGACTGATTACCCTGTACCTGAATTTTCAATGCAGTATGATGAAACTCTTTATGACTATATTGCATTTAGGCTTGAAGAGCAGGGGGCCTACTTCTTTTTTGATAGGGAAAACAGTAAGCTTATTTTTGCAGATAGTCCTTTATCCCATGCTGCAGCTGATTTTTCACTGCGTTATGCCCCGCCATCCGGCCTTGAAACCTTTACGCAAAGTGAAATTATTACCGCGTTTACCAGTATCGAGACTAGCCTACCTAGACGGGTGGTGGTAAGAAGTTATGATTGGCTTAATCCTGATAAGGTGGTTTATGGCGAGGCCCCAGTTAATGAGGCAGGCTTTGGAGATGTGTATTTTGCCAGTGAAAATGTGCGTACAGATGCCGAAGCTGAACGTATAGCTAAAATTAGGGCCGAAGAATTGCGGGCACTTTCTGTCTCCTTCCACGGCGATAGTTGTTGTGCTTGGCTTAAGCCTGGCTATAGCTTTGAGCTCACTTCCCACTATAATGAAAATTTTAATACCAAATATCTTGTCTATGAAATGACCCACGAAGGTAGCCAAGAAGCCTATTTGTCGCTAGGCTTAGGTCTCCCTCTCCCCAAGAATCATGAACATAATTTTTACCGCAACCACTTTACCTGCATCAAAGCCGAGCAGACCTTTAGGCCACGCCGCCAAGCTAAACGTGCAAAGATTGCAGGTGTTGTGCGGGCCTTTATTGACGGGGCTGGATCTGGGGCGCGGGCTGAGATGGATGGCTATGGGCGCTATAAACTTGTCTTTCCCTTTGATGTCTCAGGAAGAAGCAAGGGCAAGGCCTCCTGTTGGATCCGTATGGCCAAATCTCAGGTCGGTAATGACCATGGTGTAAGCTTTCCCCTACTTCCTGGGGCTGAGGTTACGGTAAGCTTTGTGGATGGCGATCCTGACCGCCCCATCATCACAGGTGCGCTGCCCAATGGAGAAACCGGATCCATCACAGGACCTGGCAATGCTAATTTTTCGGGTATTCGCACCACAGCAGGCAACCAGATTACCTTTAATGACACAGATAATAAACAGGGGATCTCCATCTTAGCGGCTTCAGGTCATGGACTGAGCCTCCATGATGGGAGTCCCAACACGACGACCCTGTCAGCCGATAATATCTTAACAGCTACTGGGCTCTGCAGTAATGATATTACAGGCATGGCTAAAAATTTATACTCAGGCTACTCAACAATCTCAGCAGCCATGAAAGGTCGCAAATGGTTTCAGTTTTTACCAGGTGTTGTTGCCGGCATTGGCAAAGGTGTCAAAGATTGTTTTGATTCCTTGGCGAAAAAAGCAGCTAAAGGGGCTGAAACACAAGACGAAAATACCGAGAAGAATGAAAAGATTGCCAATGATTATGCCTGGGGCACTGATATCACAGAACTTGTTACCACAATGCTTGTGTCTGGCTTTGATCTTATCAAGGCTAAAAAAACACCATATGCGTATTACAATGCTACGTTTATGGGCTCTCAAAACAAGGCGGCCTCCATTTTACAAGTGTCGCCAAACATAGCGCATTTGACTACCTTTATAGGGGCGTGGGGTGCATTAAGGGCGACCAGTGTAGGTCTAAATTTAGCAAAAACTCTTGTTGAGTATAACAAAAACCTAGATGAAGCGAAAGAAAAGGGCAAAGACAAAGACAAAAGTGAAGAAAAACAAAAAGTTTATGAATCAAGAGCTAAGCAGAAAGCCATTCGCGAAGGTGGCATACAACAATTTTCAAGCTTAGTTAGTGATTTTACGGCATTAATGGTCTTATTAATCACCATGGCGCCTAAGGATAGTGAACTTGGTGGGGTTGCGATTAGCTCCCCTGATCGCAATATAAATATTAATGCTGCCAAAACTGTCTCACTGCATTCTCCACATGGTATCTTCTTGAATACAATGGGTGCGCAAGATGACAATGCGAAATGGGGAATCAAGGCTCCAGCTGATCTTAAATATACAATAGGTCATCCACAAAAAAGTAATGGGCGTAGCTTTGTTGCCATCAATACTTCTGATTTGTATACTGAAGCTAGCTACCACGAAGCCGAATTTAACCTGTCATTTTCAACTGCTAGTCTTCATCATTTTAAATATGATGATGATACATTTCTCAAAATTGTTAAAAACAATATTGCTTTACAAGCAAAAGACAGCGTATCCTTAAAAGTCAAAGATGATAGTGGCAAAATTTTAATGAATAACACAGGCGTAACAATAACTGCAGGAAACAATAATGTTGGCATGGCCCTGGATAAACAACAGAAAGCTGTAACTCTCAATGGTGATACGTCTCTAGTTACTGTTAATAGAGATGGGGTAAGCTTAAGTTACAATCAACGCCAATCTTATGTTGATGTGGGCCAAAATATTACCCTGCATGCCCAGAACAATAAGATTTTTTTAGGTCAAATTGAGGTTGAAGGCACAAATATTAAAGCTACAGGTGCTGGCATTATTGATTTAGGCGGAGAGGTAAAAATTATGGGTCAGGCTGCTGCGCTTGCACCTGATTTAGAAGCCAAATATAATGAATTAAAAGGCTCAATAGATAAAATTATGTCTGCCCAAGACAAAGAGGATAAGAAGGCGCAAAGTGACGAAACTAATCTTAATAATAAAGAGAAGCAAAAAATTAAGAAAGAGAATTTTGACATCAAAGAACAAGATGAGCAAATCAATGTCAAGAACAAATCGGATTGAATCCACACACTTCATAATTTATGCTATGTTGCATTAAAAATTATACAGACTAAGCTCTTAGCACTGAATCTTGTGTACATGACTGCTTGATCCACAATCAACGCAACATACTTGAAATACATGATTTTTTTTAAAACAGACTATTGACAGTCTTTAACGTAAGTAAGAAAATTATTTATGTAATATATAAAAATATATTCATTATTTTAATTTAGATTCTAAAAAATTACCATTATATGATATGATAATATATTAAAAATAAGTTGATAAATATATCATAGTCCTAAGAAATTTTAGTTAACGATACAATAGTTAATATCATAGCTAAATTATTTTGAACTTAATTTTTACTAGTTTTCAATTATGATACTCATAAAATAAGTTTATTTTTTATAGAGAGATATAAATTATACATGAAAAGATCACGTATAGTTTCTACAAGAGAACCAAATTTTCTAACTTTACGTCAAGAGAATCTTTTTTACATTGATAAAACTAAATTCATCAAAGATTGGTGGATTGGTCATAATCGCGTAACCCTTATCACAAGACCCAGGCGTTTTGGCAAGACCCTGATGCTTGATACTATCAAAACATTCTTTTCGCAACAATTTACAAATAGATCAGACCTCTTTGAAGGACTTGCGATTTGGGAAGATGAAAAATTTAGAAAACTTCAGGTAACATTACCAGTTATTTTTCTATCCTTTGCTAACATCAAAAGTGAAACTTATGAAGAGTCTATTTCTAAATTTAAGGAACTTTTTGTCAATATATATGATGAATTTAGGTCTCAACTACAAAACATTAACTTATCAATGACTGAAAATGAACATATTTCTTCAGTGCATAAGTCTATGTAAAACTTTGTCGCACAATCTTCAATCCATAACTTGAGTAAATATTTATTTAGATATTATGGTACTAAACCGATCATACTTTTAGATGCATATGACACACCTTTGCAAGAAGCTTAGGTGCATAATTATTGGGATAAATTGGTGAGTTTCTTACGCGGCTTCTTTCTCTCAACCTTTAAAACCAATCAATATTTGGAACGTGGCCTCATATGTGGGATTACCAGGGTTGACAGTGATTTGGGTAATTTTAAAGTTGTGAGTTGTACAAGTAACTTATATGCTGATTGTTTTGGTTTTACAGAGCAAGAAGTCTTTGATGTTATGGATGAAGATGCACTAACAAATAGACAAGAAGTAAAAAAATCTTACGGCATAGTGATTGAATTCAAAACTACCCAAAAAAAAGATAGTTTGGATAAAACCAGCGACAGAGCACTAAAACAAATTTATGAAAAGGACTATATAGCGCGAATTAAAACAAGTAATGTTTTATCCGAGAATATCTATGTTTATGGCTTTGCTTTTAAGGGGCAACAAGTACAAATTAAGGGCGAAGCTTATACGAAACTAGATTGGTAAAGTTTTGTACAAAAAAAGTAAAGTTTCTTGTGTCACAAGCGACTATATAAGGTTAAAATAACTAACTTACGCAGATCTAGATAGCGTATCTTGAATTTTAAATAGGTAAACAGAACATATTTTTAATTGAAGTAGTGAGTTTATTTATATCTTAACATAAATATGTGAATTATTTCCTAATATATTTTTAACGCATTAAGCAGAAAGTTAATTAGTTATATCTATTTTCTATGTAGTATTAAACCTAAGTTGCCGTACGTATTTGTAACTACACGAATTAGATGCATTATAATATTTTCTAAGAATCTACAGCAATAAAAATAAATTTATGAATTACGCACAAAGATTAATCATACCTTTAGATTCTTTGTTATGCAAATTCATAAATATGCAATCTATAAGGAATCATGTATTTAATATAAAAGTTATATGCCTTCTGAATGCTTAATTATTTTATTTAAATAGAAATGCTGCAGTAAGATTGATTAAAGCGTGATCATAAAGCACGCATCTACATATATTTATATCATAAAATTTACATATTTTCAATAAATTTTAGAATATAAAAATATAAATTATCAATATTAATATTAATAAAATTAACTCTGTAATTTAGATCACTTTTTCAATAAGTGCAAAAGTCTTTACATTAAAACTTGATACATTATGTAACATCATGACTTTATATTATTGATGTTTAAATTATGGTCTAAAATTTGCAAGTAATATATTTTAAATTCTTGCGGCGTATCTCGACTATAGAAGATAACGAGGTAATGTTTTACCGCACAAGTTTTATTAAGAATGAAACAAGAAATTCCTGAAACATTAAGTTTAAATTTACGCCCCATAGTCTATGCAGGAGAGATGTATCAAGCTGTCACTGTAAGCTGTGGCTTTGATTTGTTGAGCTTTAAGCTTTGTACCCCAGATAGATCCTTTGCAGCAGCCATGGCAGCTCTTGAGAACTCCCACGTCCTGGATCTTGGGCTCCCCAAAAAACAAGCGGAGTGGCTTTTAGCAGGCGCAGCCTATGCTGGTTGCGGGGGACAGGTGCAGCGCTTGACTGTTGACATGCAAGTTTGTGATAGCAAGCGCAAGTTTCTCATTGAAGCAGCTGAGCCCTTTGCAAGTTTTAAGTTTTCTTGGACCAAAACCTACCAGTCCCAAGATAATCCCATAGGTGTTCCTCAAACCCAAATTACTCGCGCCCCAATTATCGATTACAATCTACCCCATGGCCACGCTGCTTGTCCTTTGCCCATGGGCAATTGTCAAAGCCGGCAAAAATACTTGGGCACTTATGATGCCAAATGGCTACAAACATGCTGGCCAGGTTTAGCCAAAGATTTTGATTTCACTTATTGTAATCTGGCCCAAGAGTGTCAACGTTTGCCTGCCTTACATCCCAAGGCGACCTTTGCCTTTACTAATCTCCATCCTAAATATGCAGAGATCCATGGCCACGTGCCTGATTTAAACGTAACCCTTTTTGTGCAGAGAGGGCATGAGACACATGAACATAGGTTACGCCTAGATACGCTGTGGTTCTTTCCAAATCAGCTTACAGGTTTATTGCTGTGGCATGGGTTGGTTAAGAGTAAAGATGAAGCAGCCTCAGATGTTGATTGCTTGAGAGTCGAGCTTTTAGGTGACATAGATCTAGTTGATCCCCAACCCCAAACTCCAACTCCAACTCAACCACAAACCCAAACCCAAGCGCAAGAACAAACACCAGTACAAGCACAAGTACAAGTTCAAGCGCAAACACAAGCACAGGCACAAGCACAGGCAGAAGTTCCCGAGCCACCCAAAAGCGTGCCAAAAGAGGCCCAAGATCCCCTCAAGGAAGTCCCAATAAAGGACGCACCACCTACTGCCCAATCCTTGCAGCAAGAATTGAATAAGACCTTAGATGAGAATTTAGCTGACATAAATAAAGGCTTGCAACAGGCGAATCTGCCACCCTTATCCGAAGCTCAAATCGAGGCTACAAGGGCCAAATTCCAAAAGATAGCAAGTGATTTGCAGGCACTTGAAGCTAAGATGCAGAGTCAAGCACCGGTTGACCCCGATCCTCACATGATGCAGCAGATTGACAAAGCCATAAATCTGCCCTTTCCAGATCCCACCATGTTTAAGACAGAGGCAGCCTACAAAGTAGCTATTGATAAGTATCTTGCTAGCTTTAACGACATCTTACATCCTAGTGCTGGCATGTTAAATAATTTGCGCAATATTTTGCATCTTGAGGCCAGTAAAAGTTTTCAGCCGCCTGTCTCTCAAGCCCAAGAACTCGCAGAGCAAGTGCAGATTTTAATGCGCTCAGGTTTTAGCAAAGAGCAAGCTACCGGTTTTTTCAATTTAATTAAGTCTGATATTCCTAAGGATTTCGCTGGTATTGAAATCTTTGCGCAAAAGGTTGAACAGGTCATGGGTCTGCCCACAGGTTCTATTGCCAAGAAAATTCGTGACTATCAGGCAACCTTAAATAAACTTGGCTTTCTGACAGCAGATGACTTAACTAGTTTTGCAAAGCCTGAAGAGAAGATAAGTACCACTGTAATAAAAGAAGCTGCAGCCAAAGTAAAAGATACGTCTTTTCTTGAGAGTCCACAAAGTACAGCTGAACCCCATGATACACCCCATGATCGAGAAAGTTTACTTGCCTGGATAGCCACAGGGAAAAGTCTTTCAGGGCTCTCCTTAGACCATTTAAATCTTGATAATCTTGATTTAGAAAATCAGGATCTGCAAAATGTTGATTTAAGTTTTACAAGTCTTAAAGGGGCACATTTTACATCTGTTAATTTAAGTGGGGCTAAGTTAGTTGGCACTGATTTAAGCGCAGCTATCTTGACAGATGTGCTCTGTTCAAATTGCCATTTAGACACAGCCATTTTGAATCAAGCTCTATGTCACAAGGTAAATTTTGCAAGTAGTACTGCTAAGAAGATGATTGCCAAGAATGCCGTCTTTGAAGAATGTGGGTTTGAGCAGGCCAATGTGCAGGCAGCTGATTTTACAAATGCCACATTTACCAAGACCCAAGCTTGCAACTGTCAAGCAAAGGCCGCTAATTTTAGCAAGGCCAAATTGCGTTTTGCAGATTTTAGTGCCGCTGATTTCCAAGGGGCAATTTTTAAGCAAGCAGATGTGCATGGTTCTATTTTAACCAAAGCCAATTTGGCTGAGAGTAATTTTGAGCAGGCCGCCTTGTGCTATGAAACCAATCTAGAGCAGGCAAGCTTTGTTGCCGCAAACCTCGTCTCTGCTTCCCTAACCCATGTGCAAGCAATAGAGGCTAATTTTTCCAAGGTACAGGCGGCCCAGGCCCTTTGTACGGACAGTAATTTTCAGTGTAGCAATTGGAAAAAAGCCGCGTTACAAGGCTGTGATTTTTCACGCAGTAATCTCAAACAGAGCAATTTGACAAATGTGAATCTCTTTGGGGGATCCTTAAGGTCGGCTCAAATCAATGGAGCCATTTTTGCCTATGCAAATCTGTATGGGGTGGATATGGCGTTCATTCAGTCTGATCCAACAACCATTTGGGATGGCGCTGACTGCACCAATACCATTCTTGATGTTAGAAAAAATGTATAATGAAGATTGATTTATCAAGTCCAATTTTAGATGGCTTAAATTTATCTGGGTATGATTTGCCAAATATTTCTCTGGCAGGCCACAAACTTGTTAATTGTGTGTTTAGCGGCGCCAATTTACAGGGTGCTGATTTCACCAAGGCCACGCTTACAAATTGTGATTTCAGTCAAGCAAGTCTTAATGATGCGATCTTTGATGCAGCAGAACTTGAAAATGTAAGTTTTGTGTTGGCTCAGTTAAATAGAGCTACATTTATTCGCAGTAACTTTATTAATGTGAATTTGGAGGCAGCTAGTCTTAACCGAGCTCTTCTGCAAGACTTAAGGCTAGAAAATCTTGTCTTAAATGCGACCGATTTGCGCCAAGCCACATTGTTTGGCATAAACGCTACACTGCACTTGTTTGAGGCTGATCTTACCCAAACCCATTTTGTCAACTGTAATCTGCCCCATTTAAGTCTTAAGCATTGCGTAGCTTTGATGTTAGTTTTAGAAAACTGTCTGGCTAAGTTAGAAGTTCTTGATTCTGATTTAAGTCAATGTGTGGCCATGCATTGTGACTTAAAAGCTGCGTGTTTTAAAAATACGAAGCTTTATTTGGCGGCATTCATTGGCAGTGATCTGCATGGGGCAAGCTTACATAAGGCTGATCTGCAATATGCTCATTTAAACACGTGCAAGCTCTCTGGGGCTGATTTAAGCTTAGCTAATCTTGATTATGCCAATCTCAGTTTAGCCGATTTAAGCTTAGCCAATTTGCGATCTGCCAGTTTACGCTACGCCAATTTGGCCCATGCGCTTCTTGCGCATACTGCATTGCTTAAGGCTGATTTAAGCTATGCCAATTTCCATGCTGTGGATCTACACACTGCAGATACAACGCAGGCCAATCTAACGGGCATGCGCGGTACAGATGCGGCACTGCTTAAGGCTGAACAGTTTAAGCCAGAACCATAACCTTGATCTGCAAAATACTTCTTCAAGATACTTTATTAAGGATATCTTATGGGACAGCCAATGCCAAAGGCGTACTATGGAAATATGCTCACAGAAGCTACGGTACAAAGTGTAGATGGTCAGGCTTTAGTGGTGCTTGGGCCCTGTGGACTTGTCATGTGTCAATTGGCTGCAAGTTGTTTATTACAACCAAAGCCCAAAGATCTTGTGGCTGTGGCTTTACTTGAGAATAGTGCCTGGGTTGTAAGTGTTTTAAAGCAGGCCAAGCCAACCCAAGAAGCACAGCTGACACTCCCACGTCACACGAAAATTGTTGCAGAAAGCTTAGATTTAGAAAGTAGTACTATGGGCTTATCTGCTAAAGTCTTAAGTTTAACAGGCAATGTGTTCCTTGTAGGATTTGGTCTTGTGAAACAATTTGTGTGCACATTAGTTGAACGTGTAACTAAGAAGATTGGCAGCTATCATACTTTAGAGCAAAATGTTGACGATTTAGCAATACTTGCAGCCTATCGAGCAAAAATTAATGTCAAGACGAGCTATCGTTTAAGGTCTGAAAATTATGACTTAAAGGCAGATAAGCAAGTGGACATTGATGGTGAACATATTAAGATTGGGTAGAGATGTTTGCGCGAACTTTTTTGAGCAAAGCCACAGATATCTTAAAAAATGTTAAGTGCCAAGATTTTTCAGTGGTCACAGGTAGGCGAGCATATCTTTTTGGTGCTTTTGCTTTCATGTGCAGTGGTGATTAAAGGTAACTGGCGCAAGGAAAATATAAAACATAATGCAGTCGGCCAGCGGCCCAAGTGAAGGTGTAGATTGCTTAGAATATTGAGATTACTTAGCTTATTGCTGCTTGTACTTTTGGTTGCATGTGGAGGCAAGGCACCTGACACCTTACCCCCACCTCCCAAGCCAGCCTATGATCCTGCAGCTGTAACGTGGAATCAGGAAACTCAAGGTATCAGTTTACGGCTTGAAGCGAGCCCTGACTTAAATCATGAAGGTGATCGGCCTCTGGGAGTTACGCTTTGTGTCTACCAACTAGATGACCCTACAACCTTTCAAAGCTTAGCCATGAGTGCCGATGGGTTGGATCAACTACTTGATTGCAGTCTGGATGCTGCGAAAGCCAGAGCCAGTCGTGCCTTTAGGGTGCAACCTGGCGAGAGCAAGGACTTCAGTTGTGATCGTGTGGAAAAAGCCCGCTATTTAGCTGTGGTTGCAGGTTACAGACATATGCATCCTGATATGTGCACAGCCCTGTTGCCCTTTCCGATACACCATGACAAGGAAGGGATTCTGTTTCGGGATGATATCTATACAGCGGCCCCCCTTAGAGCTTTAATCCATCTGGGTCCTGAATCTGTCACTGTCTCTGGAGTTGAACGTGTACAATAGTCCATTGTTTTGGGAACATGGTTCTTTTTTGCAGCCGCAGCACTTTCAGCTGGATCATCTGCAAAGTTTGAAACTGTTAGCACAAAATATGCAGATCTTAAATCCCTATCTGTATGGTGTGCGCAGTCTAAGCGTCAATGAAGATGCCCTAGCCAATGGGATTTTAGAGATTGTCAATCTTGAATATTTGCTGCCCACAGGTGAGTGGTTACTAGTGCCAGAGAATACAGAGCTGCAAGCAAAAGCCTTTCAAGATAGCTGGCCTAATCAAGATACCCCCCTGCAGGTGAACTTGGGGTTAGCACCCATGCGTGACCAAGGGGGGAATGTCACCAGGGTCGTTGATCCAAGTTTGGCCCAAGCCCAATATCGCTTTTTAGCAAGTGTGAATCCTGAGGTGATCCCTGATTTATATGGGGATGGACCTGCCTCTGAAGTCTATGTGATGCGCTACAACTTGCAGATCTGTTTGGGGGAAACAGATGGGGAGAATCTCTGGCAAAGCCCACTATTGCGTTTAATCCGTGATGGTGACAGGGTGCATGTGGATCCCCATTTTGCTCCACCCTGTGTGGATCTGAATGCTATGCCTATGTTGCGCATGTTAGTTAAGAATGTGCGGGATAGTTTACTCTCACGCTCTAAACAACTGGGAGAATATAAGATTGTTGCTGGAGATATAGGGTCTACGGAAATATCGTCCCTCCATGGCATGACGTTATTTAGTGTCTTGGGTGTCTTAAGCCGCAATGCGCCTGAACTTAATAATTATTTACTGGCACCCAACATCCATCCTTGGGTTGTCTATGTGGCCTTAAGTCGTTTAGTTGGCGAATTATCGGTCTATGCGGCAGATTTATCGCCACTTGGGGAAACTATGCAGGGTGTGCAGGTGATGCCTGCCTATGACCACAATAACCTGTACCAATGTTTTAGTGCCACCTGTACTATTATTTTGCGGCTTATAGATACACTTGTAATCGGGCCAGCCTTTATCTTTACCCTAGATACTTCAGCCGATAGCCGCTATTTATCCACAGTGATTCCCCAAAGTGCCCGCGGTAACATGTATGCCTACTGGCTGTTGCTAAGAACAACAGAGCAAGAAGGCTTGGCTAATCGTGTGCAAACCATGGGTAAATTAGTGCCTACTAAAGATATGCGCAGTATCATTGGTCAGGCCCTCCCTGGCATTAAACTTTTTTATACCGAACAGCCTCCTGCAGGATTACCCAAAAGAAAAGACACCTTGTATTTCATGCTTGATCAAAACGATCCCCTCTGGCAGAAAGCCCTCCAAGATGGAGACATTGCCTTTATGTTGCCAGATAGACCCCGCGATTTACTGTGTCAATTAACTATTATTCAGCGGTAGAAGCAAGAGGTTTGAGCTTATGGACTTTGTAGCCCGCTTTGAGGATCTTTTAGCCGAAGGCCTTGATGCAGCAGCATGTTGTGAGGTGCCGCTAGATGAACTGAGTCAAAGGCTTGTGCGCTTGGCAGAAGAGGAACGTGTACGGCCATTTGCCTTGGGTAGTGAGATGATCGATGACGAAGCACATGATGCAGAGCGTGCAAAGCTAGCCTTAGATGACGCTCGCTTTGCAGTGTATGCCTTTGTGGATGAAAAAATGCTCAACGCACCCCGCGAAGATGCCGCCCTGTGGACAGCTCAATCGCTGCAGTGGCGTTATTTTCAAACAAGCCAAGCAGGCAGCATGTTTTTTACTCTGCTTGATAATTTGTTGGCAGAACTCAAAGTGCCAACTAGCGAGCATGGAGTGCAGCTTGATTTAGCCCAACGTTTAGAGTGGGCAGTCAAGCTTAATAAACAGAGTGTAGGCTATGGTGTATTGTCTGTCTTTGCTTTGTGTTTACTCTATGGTTTTCAGGGGCGTCTCTATGATCAAGAGGCGCTACTTGCTAACATTCGCAAATCCTGTTGGCATATTATAAGACATCAAGAGTTAGAACTAAATGCTCCTTGGCTAAATAAATCTATACAAAAGTTTACTCCCAATATTTGGAGCAGCCTTGAAAGGGCCAGCTATATCATTATGCCCATTCTTGTATGTATTTTGTTTTGGTGCTTGTGCGCAAATATCTTAGCTGACTTTGCTGGGCCTAATATTTAGGTAGAAGCATAAGTGAATAAATATAGTGTAAAATGTTTATTGAATAGTATATATAAGCTTGTGCTGCAGGTAAAAATTGGGTCAGTCATTTTTTTGGGGGGATGGCTAAACTTTGACCATTTGTGCCTACATCTCGTACCCCTTCTCAGTGCCTCCAGCGTAGTCTCGCTTAATCAATTCAATTTTCATTTTTGTTAAAAAACGTCAATCTCAGGTTTATGCTTTTTGTTCCTAATAGAGCCTTTTTATGCTTCAGCAAAACCGTAGGTTGAGTGTCTGACTCCCGGCGGAACTTCGTAGTCATGTTTCTTCATTCTGTTTGCATCTTCTTTGAAAAATGCCAAATCTCTGTTTCGCTCTACTTGCCAGCACCTATCAGTATGCAAACAAACTCTACTTTGCGAACTGCGATCGACTCTTCTACGATATGTGTGAAAAATGAAAAAATCTAAAAATTTTCTGTAACGGATATATAAAAATTCTATCAAAAATTAACATCATTTTTATGTATCTACCTAAAAATTTTTAGTATGTAACAAAAGAAAGTATAAAGTATATTTAGATTTTTTATATATTAGATCAATAAAAAATTAAAGTTTTATTTAAATTATGATGGCTCCATTTTCTAATCAT
>JAFTDU010000079.1 GCA_017454005.1 Desulfovibrionaceae bacterium
GATGCCTAAAAAGTGATAACAAAAACTTTGCCATCAAAATTAATAAGCAAAACTAAAAAATTTTAAGTTTATTTTGCATTATAACCAAAATAACGAGGTACCCCCTGTTGTGCCTAGCCTGAGATGTGGGGAAAAGTCAGAATAATTATGACAATATCATAATTATTGTACTATTATATTGTTATGGTGCTACACTCTTAAATATTTTTTATCGTTTGTCTAAGTAGATTAAGCCTGTCAATGCTATTATCTTTGTGGTTGAACAATGATACCATGCTCTGTGATCTCGACAGGTAACATAGTGTGCAGTTTATGAGCAGAGTCAAGATGAGTATTACAGTGGCATTGCACATAGTATTCACAGACGCCTTTGGCCTGCGTTCCAATTTTGCTATCAAAGACTACATGCAAGGGGTCTTGTTTTTGCAAAAGGAGTGTAGTGAAGGCACGTTTTTTTTCTTGAAAGAGTTGACGTAACTCTGCAGCACGTTGCAGTTTGACTGCAGAAGGAATTTGATCATGAAAAGCAGCTGCTACAGTATTAGGTCTAGCTGAATAGGGAAAAATATGGGCATAGGTAAATGGAATATCTTGACACACAGCTAATAATTCTTGATGGGCAGCTGCATCTTCCCCAGGAAATCCGCTAATGAGATCGCACCCTAGAGCAAAAGTCGGCCAAAATTTTTGTATGGTCTCGATTGCAGAGGTCAATTGTTGAACCCGGTAGTGGCCACGACCCATACGTTGTAAGATGTGGGGTGTGACATGTTGCAGAGAAATATGGAGATGTGGACAGAGGAGCTTGCTTGCAGCCAAAGTCTCAAGACCCTGAGGTGTTAGCTGCGAGGGTTCTATGGAGCTAAGTCTTAGGCGTGCCCTACCAGCATATTCTGGGCTAAGTTCCTGCTCAAGATAGTTGAGTAAGTGCCAAAAATCACCAAATTCAGGCTTATCCTTAGCGTAGAGTTTGAGATTGATACCTGAGATGATAAGTTCGGGAAAGCCTTGGGTTAACAGGCGGCGGGCTTCGGCCACAATGTCTTGCGGGCTACGGCTTGCTAACACTGGCCGCATGTTGGGAACAATGCAATAGGTACAGTGGTGTGTACAGCCATCTTGAATCTTGAGCACAGGTCTAGCACGTTGGTAAGAGCTAATGGCAAAGGGAGGATAGATGTCTGTTGGTGCACAAGATGTAGGGGGTAGAAGCTTAAAAGGTCCTGCCAGGAGACTAGCTTTGTTAGCTTGCGGCACAATGGCATCAATTTGTAAGTCTTTAGCATGGCCTAGGTTGGCACAAAGTAGGGCCGCACAACCTGTTAGGATAAGTTTGGCATGCTGATTAGCCCGCCGTATGCGGTAAATGGCTGCCCGACAATCGCGTTCACCTTTGGCTGTAATGGCACAGCTATTGATACAAATGACATCCGCAGCTTGGGGATCTTTACATTCTTGACCCCCAAGTTTACACCAAGCTTCGCGAAGTGCTTCTGTTTCATATTGATTGACTTTGCAGCCAAAAGTCAGGAACAGAAATTTCCAATGTGGAGGCCACAGTGTGGTTGATTGCATGAAGATTAACTCTGTTCACTATTTAAAGAATTTGCATACTTGAATCAATAAACATTAAGTATGATCTTATTGATACTTGATTCGTCGCATTAGTTAGATATCTAAGCATCTTATTGATACATATCTACACTGCATAAATAAACGTATATATCGTGAGAAAATTATATAATCAGCACAGTAAGTAGCAGCCCTTCAATGTGAGGAGGATATTGTGAACAAAAGGTTACTGTGCATTGCAGCATGTGTGCAGCTTTTACTCCTAGCAGCCCAAGTTGTAGGTGCATGGGAATGGCGAACTCCCAATAAAGAACCTAAAACCATAAAATCGCTACCATTAGCTAAACAGCAGACTTTCACAAGTGAGGATGCTTTGAATCTCGCTTGTTTAAAAGAAGCCTATGCCGAGATTCGGGATGTTATAACCGATGCCCAAGGTATTTGGTTAGTTTTAGGTAATGAGAAACGCGTGCTTTATGCTGCTCACAATAGTGACTTAAATAACTATGTAGACAGTCTTGACTGTGATGTGCGCAGTAGCATGGAGCAGATCTATCCCCTGGAACCTCTAAGACCAAGTACACCGCCAGGTTTTGCCCCTGGGCGTAAGCGCCCCTATGCATTATTTTATGCTTTGTATGGTAATACTGCTAGGGATGTGCAAACAAATTTAGAGCGCGTGAGTGCCTTTGGTATAACGTGGCGGTTTGCGCCTGCAGCAGCAGAGGCTTTTAGAAAGAGTGCACTACAGCTGGCACAAACCTTACAGTATAATCCAAGCCTACGTTCTTGGTTAAAAAATAATGGCACTTTTAAATGGCGATTTATTGCTCATGAAAAAGTCTTGAGTGCGCATTCATTTGGGTAAAAGAGTTGCTCAAGGGTCTGCCCGCGTGAATATGGAGGCTCTTAAAACAGCAAAGCCCTTCGTAGCGAGTAATTGTTACGAACTCAACGTTAAATGCTTTGAAACCCTAAAGTCATGCGACCCAAACAGTAGATGGAAACATCAAGCTGCTCGTGGTGCGAAAGCAGAAAAAACAGCATGGATAGCGCAAGGTGTGATCACTTGTGGCTTAAAAAAGTCACGCAAAGCCTAAACGCATTGGTAATGGGTGTTTAGCAGGGAATGTCCTAAGGCGTATGCTATGGAAAACCCCCAACGACTATCTCCGTGAGGGAGAGTAAAACAGGAAGCTTAGGCCTGAAGAAAAATGTTGCCCCGTAAGATATGTGCGGGTGAAGATATAGTCTGCGCTTATGTGAAAGCATAAGAGGTCTGCTAACAAGTAAGACTGCGATAGAGTTGCGATCTATCGTGAACACAACAAAGATCAATCTACTTAATTGAACCTTCTGCTGATTTTGTTGATTGATCTTGATGTTGACGGATTGCTTTTGATATTGGAGCTAAGCAAGGCGCCACTTATTGGCGCTGGTGTAAGTTGCGCCCTCATCCTTTACAACAAACCTATCCCCATGAAATTGTCAAAAGTTTTGAAGATACTGGTTTTATTTGGGGTGGTAAGTGGCATGAGTATGATATAATGCATTTTGAATATCGGCCTGAATTGATTTGTAAAGCACGCAAATTACGTAATCAAACAAATTTAGTGCGTTAATTACATATTATTTAGTAATGTTGTATATCCAATATGTAAAACACATAAACTTATGATATTTGTTTATTGTCTACTAATATACTTATCTTTTGAAGTAATATTTTATTGTGTTTTCAAGTACAATAAACTCAATGCAAGTTTCTTATAAAAACTTTTTAGCTAAAAAGAGTAAAAAAGCTCCCATCTTTGGGAGCTTTTTTTATAGATTCATAGCACTAAATTGCATATGTTTAACCTTAAATATTGATCATGAACATGATGTATGCTTAAAGCTATTAGATAGATCTGAAACGTAACTAAAGAAGAAGGCGAACAAATAGTTCAAGAAGCAACTAGTATCTTGATTTTTGGTAAAGATCTAAAAATATGCCACATGTTTAAAGATTATCACTACTTTTTAAGAGAGATATATTGACATGTAGCTAATATTTTAAACGTAAACATTCAGTCGCGTTTTTTTAGACTTTTGGCACGAATTTTGCATAGCTTTACAAAACAGAATATTAAAACAAACCAATCATAAAATTTTATTTTTATTCTAGTGTTTTTGTGGATAATATGTTACAAGTCTAAAATA
>JAFTDU010000007.1 GCA_017454005.1 Desulfovibrionaceae bacterium
AGAATATCATGCAGGGACGCAAGAAAGTTGGCGATATTTTAACGCAAAACTTTTTTAATGTAGAATCTAAAAGCACGGAAATATGTTACAAGAATTGTAAGGAGCAGCCAAATCTTAACCTGTGGCGTCACAGCGAATGCTGTGAGGGTTTTTTGTGTGTTAAAATGTTTCACAAGAAACAAATTGGTGCAGGCATTATAATCTAAAAATGATATGTAAAATATTATAAGATGAGAAACATGACAAATTAAGCAGTTAATCTCTGTGATAGGGGAGTAAAAAAGTGTTCCGCAAAGAGCAAAATAGATTTAGATATGCATTGCGATATGTTGATACTAACTGTATTCCAGTATTAGTCTTTAATTTTATATCCTTAGATATTTTTTATTAGAGTGATAATGCTTTAAAGTATCTGATATATATTATTAGACTTGTTATGAATCTTGTGAGTATTGATTAAAAATATGTGTGTATTATGTAGTGGTAGTTTACTTGATGCACAAAAATATTAAGCAAGATTCTCAAATATGAGCATGTGATTTTACAATGTAAATGGTTAATCCAAGTTATCTCGAAATGGTCGTGAGCGGTTGCGCAAGATCAGCGTAAGTCAAAATCAGAAGATTACTTGGGCGTATCCATAGTCAGTTTCGAAGAACACAGTTTATGTTTGTCAATTAAGTAGCTAGATGCAGACGAGCCGCGTAAAGTCACAGAATATCATGCAGGGACGCAAGAAAGTTGGCGATATTTTAACGCAAAACTTTTGTAATGTAGAATCTAAAAGCACGGAAATATGTTACAAGAATTGTAAGGAGCAGCCAAATCTTAACCTGTGGCGTCACAGTGAATGCTGTGAGGGTTATTTGTGTGTTAAAATGTTTCACGAGAAACGGTACTTTTCCGCGGAAAATTAAGTTAGGGCGGTGCTCAAGATGGAACAAAGCGGAAGTGCTTGCTTGAATCAAGGACAAAGCTAAAAGGCAGCAAACCAGCAACCTGCCTAAAACAACCGTAGCACTTTCAGACATTCAACATATATTGAATTTACAAGCAATATACAAGTGTACTCTTAGAGATCAATATATAAGAAATAATTGAACTGCTTATAACAGTCTTTGCTTTTGACTTATTAATGGCATGCTCAAGTTCTAATGTAAATGCTTATAGCACTCAACCTGGAAGCAATGAGAGTATGATTAATAAAAGATGTCTTAGACTATAGCAATCTTATAGATCAAACCTACAATCATTCTTTATTGATTGAAGCACTAATCGGTGCAGTATACTTTTGAGCGGAAGAGAGCCAAGATATTGCGAACCGATACAAGCCCTTGGCACTCTTAAATCTGATAGATGAAAAGAAAAAAGACTTGAAAAGCGATCTAAACTACAGGATAAAGAATGATTTTTGATTGTGTAAGCAGAAAATGTAAATTTAGAAATTATCAATTGCTATCACTTTTGTAATAAATTTTTGTGA
The DNA here is from genome assembly GCA_017454005.1 of Desulfovibrionaceae bacterium. Lineage (GTDB taxonomy): Bacteria > Desulfobacterota > Desulfovibrionia > Desulfovibrionales > Desulfovibrionaceae > Desulfovibrio. The sequence continues at coordinate 1,484 of JAFTDU010000007.1, forward strand.
ACTTAATAGTAATATGTTTATAAACAATTTAAAGCAGCCATATAATAATGGTAGTTTTCATATTGCTGCTAAAGGATTTAATTATGTCAGAGAAAAAAGAAGTCTTATTAACTCTTGACTGACTTTTTGGCAAAGATATTGCCACTATAGACAAGGGTAAGTGGAAGAGCTTGTCTGATGTCGATCAATTGATTTTGCACCTTAAATCTTTGAGTAGTATTTTAGGCATTATTGTTGAAGATCCAACAGAAGGCTTTTTGAATTAAGAACAAAATGGTTTTGACATACCTGCTTTTACTGATGGCGTTGACGGCACTTTAACTTACGTTGACATTGTAAAGCAACGGATTGATAATATTATTGAGCAATATCAATAGTCTTATCAAGTTCCATGACATAGTGATAAGGTAGCATACTTTTGCCCTAATGATACATTTTTATTTTTAGCAAGGTGGTACTTAGCCTAGTACTATGACTTTTACCGTTAATTTCTTGAACAAAAGGCATGGTTTATCGGTGTAACCATAAAGTGCATAATTGGCAGCATCAACAATCGGTAAGCCTTGGGTCGCGATAAAGCTAAGTAAACTGAAGAGACATACAGCGTTAATGAATTTTCCGGCAAAGGCAATATATCCTGGCGGAACTAAAATCAAGGCTGTGCGCATAGGCACACTGTAGTGTGCGTTTCTTACGAAGTATTGAACTGTAAGCCCCGACCACTTATGGGTCGGGGTGATTAACAAGAAACAATTAGCTGCTGCTTTCATTTGTTATTGCAAAAGGCGTGCCCATCTTCTCAAGCTTTGATCCAAACATAAATAGTCTTTGGGAATAGCAGGCCCTTGGGTTAACTTGAGCATGGCCTCTACATCTTCCAAGGTCGCTGTCCGCAAGAGATCTGGGAGATCTTGGATAGGACAGAGATCAAAATCTTGACTTGCCTGCATCACAGCTACAGGAAGACCAAGCACTGCTGCTTCAAGGGCGGCAGTTGTGGAATTAGAAGCCCATACAAGGGTCGCAGGGGTTAAATAATCGGTCATGGGACCATGGGCAATGGTGAGGCCATGGTTTTGTGGCAAATAGGGCTCTAGGGGGAGGTAAGGATGGGGCTTTAAAATAATCTTAAAGCCTTTGAAAAGTCCTTGTGCTTGGGCCTTCCTAAAGAGCTCAATGTGGGCTTTGGTTTCATCTGCAAAAAAACTTGTCAGGATGAGGAGAGTGTGGGGTTTTTGTGCCGGAAGAGGCTCTCTGTGGGTTAGATAAAGATAGCGCAGGGCTTCAACAACCTGGAGGTATTGTTGCGGCATGCCTGCTTGAAGCCACTGGTGAGCAGCAGATTGCCCATTAGCTAAAAATAGGCTTGGCCGTGGCAGATCACTCGCATCTTGAAAGGCCTCTGGGGCGTCAAAATAGCGCAAATCTGTGGGTCTAATGGTTGAGTGTTGGGCGCCTAAGATGACACTTGGGGCATGTTTCTCTACCTGATAGCAGAGCATGCGCTCCCACGGACAATTTTCCAAAGGATAGAGCCAGAACTTTTGGCTACCTACTGCAGTGACATAGGTTTGCAACGCGATATTTTGCAGGCAGCGTTCTAAACAGCGCCAGCCTTGAAAGGATTCAACATAATCTGCTTGCGCCAAAGGCCAAAAATTGAGCTTGGAACCAGGTAAATGGAAGTGTTGTTTAATTAAAGGCGCAAGTTTCCTGCTTTGCTTGGCAATATAATTATAATGCGCCAGTGCTTTTTTAAATTCAGTAAAGCCAATTAACTCTTCTAAGTAGTGAAATGTATAGCCAGAAGTTTTTTGGCGGGCAAAGGTCTCTTTGAGCTTAAGACATGCTTTTAGCGAGAGGCCAGGCTGGGGAAAGCGAATAAAGAGCCAGCGGATCAGATGGTCTTTATTAGACTCATTTGCAGCATTTAAAAGGGTATGTAAGCTCTCCCAATATCTTGAGACAAACTCTCCTTCTTTGGCTTTACCAAGATCAATATTGGGATAATAAGTTACAATGGTTGCAGTTTGATCATGACTTTCTTTGGGCAATGCTTTTTTAGGCATGTGGCGCTTGACTGTCACATACCAGTGCAAAGTGCGAATATATGTTCGGAGCTTTGGCGGCATATGCTTATAGATAGTTGCAAGCAGGGGGGAACTTGGAGACGTATTTACTCTTAGATCCCCTTGCACATATGCTATGCCATGTACTTTGCAGAGATCTCTTATAAGTTGAATGACTAAGGAATCTTTAACAGTATGCCCCAAAACCTCAAGGCGAGTTATCTTCTTCTCTAGACAAAAAATTTCTAAACTTAGGAGTTTATAGAGTAGATAAAGATTGGGTGTCATTTTGGGGTGACGCTCATATAAGAGCGAACACCACCACATGGAGGGGGAAGATTGCGCTGTGAGCCAGGCAGCAACACTTTTATTGTCAATAGACAGTCTACCAAGATTATAGGCCCAAGCAGCATGGCAAGAGCGAATTGTTTGTAGATGCTTTTCTAAAATTTGGGGTAGGGAGTAGTGCTCTTGCAAAATATCCCGGGCTTCCCAATGGAGAATATAACTGGCTTTATCTGCCAGCTTTTGTGGGTAATTAGGGTTGAAGGTAAGAAGACAGGTTGACATAAGAAGGTAGATCTAGATTTTAATTTAGCCAAGACAAGCCTTGGCAATACTTGCGTCATATGGTGCTGTAAGTACCCCAACCTCTGTGATGATTCCTGTAATATATTCGTTGGGCGTCACATCAAAGGCAAAATTATAGGCCGGTACATCTAGGGGAGAGATGGGCGTATTGCCAAGCATTTTGACCTCATTGGGGTCACGCTCTTCAATGGGAATATTAGCTCCTGTGGTTACTTGGGTGTCAATTGTTGAGAGGGGCGCTGCCACATAAAAGGGAATGTGAAAATGGTGGGCTAAAAGGGCAACACCAAGGGTGCCAATTTTATTGGCTGTATCCCCATTGGCCGCAATGCGGTCTGCGCCAACCACACAACACTGCACAAGTCCTTTACTCATTAAAAAGGCACAGGCATTGTCACAGGCAAGTGTTACAGGTAAGCCATCTTGCATCAGTTCATAGCAGGTTAAGCGCGAGCCTTGGAGAAAGGGGCGCGTCTCATTGGCAATGACTTTAATAGTTGGATCCTTGGCATAGGCTGCCCGAATGACTCCCAGAGCTGTCCCATAGCCTGCTGTAGCAAGGGCGCCAGCATTACAGTGGGTCATAATGGTTGCGCCTTGGGGAATCAGGCTTGCACCAATTTGGCCCAAGGTTTCACAGATGCGAATATCTTCGGCTTGGATGTTATAGGCTGCATCTAAAAAGGCTGCTAGAATATCTTCAACTGGAGCATGAGCTAAGCTATAATAGATCGAGCGCATATGCTCAATGGCCCAATGGAGATTAATGGCTGTGGGTCTAGATGTTTCTAGATTATACAAAACCGTATGCAAAGCGGTATCTAAGGCTGGCTTTGGCAGAGGGGCCAGTTCATGCAGCGCTAAGACACAGCCAAAAGCTGCCGTGACTCCTATGGCTGGAGCACCACGCACTATCATATTTTTGATGGCAAACTGCACATCAGCTACTGTTTTGCAGCAAAAGTCTGCTTCAATGAGTGGAAGTTTGCGTTGATCTAAAAGGTGTAAAACCATGGTATGCCGATCAAAGGAAATATGTGGATGCATGGAGAGCTCCAAGGGGCCTTTATGATGTGAGTTTAGGTCAGTAGGCTTGCGTGACTATTTTTTCATTGTCGCCAGAGAGAAATCTACTTCGACTTTGACCTTTTGCTTATATTTATTGGTAAAAAAGAGATACCCATGCTCTAAGCCATAGAGATAGAGATCGCGGGTGAGTTCTACATCTTTCTCGCAATAGGTGGCAATTTCGGCAAGTTTCCCTTCTTTCCACCAGCGTAAGGCCTGTAATCCGTCGGAGCTTTTGCAGCTGCCTAAGGTCGCCTGAGCTAGGCAATCGAGGGAGAGGCGATAGTGCAGGCGGTGTGTAATGGGAATTAAGAGATCAAGAGATGGTAGTTGCCAGAGATCAATATTCGTAAAGGGTTTGAGGACAGCATAGTCAAAGCGTAAACTGTTAAAGCCAATGATGAGATCGCACTGTTGCATGCGTGCAAAAAGTTGGTCGAGATCATCTTGGGCAAAGTGTAAGAAGCAGTTCACACTACTATCATAGGCAACTGTTATGCTGACGCCCATGCGATGGGCCATGTGCCAGCCACCAACTTCTCGTGCCGAGCGCCGTGTCTCCACATCAAACACCAGGTAATGGGGTGGGGGAGATTTGGGTGTAAATGGAGGATGCTCTTGAATAGGTCTTGTGCCTACTTCTTGCTGTGTACTACAAGTACAGGCAAGGTTAATTTGCGGATGGGTCTCTACAAATGTGGCAACTTTATGTTCTTTGGGTGTGGCAAACTGTGGTGTATCTGGGAGCTCTGGCGCAGCACTATAGCTTAAGCTTTCTGCTAGCTCATCCCCTTCTCTGCCAGGGAGAAAGATTTCTTCTAAGAGACGAATGGCGCCAGCTTTGGAGATGGGGCGATTGCCTGCACCACATTTGGGTGAATGTACACAAGAGGGACAACCATCTGTACAAGTACACTTGACAATTGTCTTGTACACAGCTTCAAGGAGCCCATAGCCATCTTGGAATGCAGAATAGGTGAGCCCTGCGCCCCCCTGCACACCATCATAAATGAAGATACAGGCTTTGCCTACTTGGGGATGGAGGGGTATTGAAATGCCACCAAAATCGTTGCGATCAGCTAAGACTTTCAAGGGTAAGAGGCCGATACAGGCATGTTCTAGGGCATGGATTGCGCCCATAAAATGAATAAATGCATTTTCAAGAGTTAAGCGCACCGCATCTGGAATGACATACCATAGGCCTTCGGTTTCAAAGATTACAGGGGGTAGGTCTAAGTTGGTTACACTTAAAAGCTGTTGCCCAAAGTTGGAGCGTTTTTCATAGGCTGTCACCTGTTCTGTGATGCGCAAGCGCCCCCGACAGAGGAGGACGCGGCCAAGACTCTTCCGCTCTTCTTCTTGCAAAATACTTGTTTCTTTTTGACCGCGACTTTTAGTAAACCATTTGACCGTGGCAGCTCTTGCCTTAATGCTTCCTGTGACTTGATCAAGAGCATCAATGACATAGCTTTTGCCTTGGTGGAGGTAGACTGCTCCAGGGTGGGCATCTTTATAAGCCCGCAAGAGATCCAGTGAGCCAATGATTGTGCCTGTACTCTCTTCAATGGTGAATGTCTGGCCTGAGCCACGTAGGGAGACGTCGCGTTGCGGGTCTTTTTTAGTTGCAAGATATGTATCTGGTTGGTCACATGTTTTAAGGCGGCCTTCTTTTAGAAGTTTGGCTAGGGCTTTTTTAAGGCAAGGATTCTGTAAGTAGGGCTCATTGCTAAGAAGTACCTGCTCACTTGCAGCACATTCTAAGTGTTTGGCTGCAATCACTGGGTTATCAGGATTTAAGACGGCGTGTTCAGGTGGGCGGTTGAATAATTCTTCTGGATTATTGGCATAATATTGATCCAAAGCATCTTCACCTGCAATGAGGAACACACAGGATTCTTGCCTTTTGCGACCAACTCTGCCACTGCGCTGCAAAGTCGCCATCATGGAGCCAGGATAGCCAACCAAAATACAGACATCTAAGCCCCCAATGTCAATGCCAAGTTCTAAGGCACTGGTTGTGACCACACATTTTAAGACCCCTTGAGCCATCTTACTTTCAATACTGCGGCGTTCTTCAGGCAAAAAGCCAGCCCGATAGGCGGAGATAAAGGCTTGATATTTGGCGCCTTTAGCGGAACTTGCCCAAATACTAATTAACTCAGTCATTTTGCGCGACTGGCAATAGACAATGGTGCGTAAATCTTGATCGAGCGCCAATTGCAGCAGGGTAATGGCAAGGGTTGCGGCTGATTCTAGGGGATTTAAGATAAAGAAATGGCGGGGACCTTGGGGTGCGCCTGACTTGTCAATGACGTAGGGGAGTCGATTCTCTTGTGCTTGAATGAGATTTGTTGCAAGTTCTTGGGGGTTGCCAACCGTTGCAGTGCATAAGACATATACAGGATCCACAGCATAACGTGCCAGAATGCGATTTAGTCTGCGAAAGACATGGGCCATGTTGCTGCCAAAGACACCACGATAGGTGTGGGCTTCATCGACCACAATGATGCGCAAGCCAGCCAAGAAGGCCGACCACTGTTCAGCCCATGGGAGGACACCTAAGTGCAGCATTTCGGGGTTAGTGATTAAGACTGTCGGTGGCGTTTGGCGCAGTTGTTTGCGCTCTTGGATGGGTGTATCGCCATCATAGACAGCAATAGATGGCCTCACATCCTTGGGCCAAGAGGCGATTAATGCTTGAAAAGCTTGCAGTTGGTCTTGGGCAAGTGCTTTTAAGGGGAATAAATATAGTGCATGAAATTCAGAATCTTTGAGGGCTTCTTCTAGAACAGGCAGGTTATAGATGAGACTTTTTCCACTGGCAGTAGGTGTAGAGACTACAATATTATGGCCAGCACGAATATGATCTGTAGCTAGCGCTTGATGGCTATAGAGCTGCAAGTTGTGGTGGCTTAAGAGATCTTGGAGTGCTTTGCTCCAGGGGCGGATATTGAGGGTATAGTGGGGATCTTTGGCTGGAACTAGGTGGTGCGCACAGAGGGTTGAGTTGAAAGCTTGGTTGTTTAAGAGATCTTTGACAAAACTTGCAACAGACATATATGACCTCAAGGCTCTACTCTGCGGATAACCCTTGCAGGAGCGCCACAGGCCACACTGTAACTTGGAATGTCGCGGGTCACGACACTTCTAGCTCCAATAATGGCCCCGCGACCAATGTGCACACCTTTTAAGATGATACTTTGCATGCCAACCCATACATAATCTTCCAGTTCTACCCCTTGATCCAACTCAAAGCCTGGACTTATGGAGCGCATTTCACAGGGCCAGGGCGCATGAAAATCTGAATCCGTAATGACACAGTTAGGTCCAAGTAAACAGCCACGGCCAAGTTTAATGGTCGTAGATCTTGCTGTTATGGAGGCTCCACTCATTTCACAGGCCTGGCCTATGTCGATTACAGCTTTGGGGCCAAAGACGCGCAGCCTGGTGGGTGCATAGAGGGTTTGGGCTGTGGCTCGCCTCCAAGAAGAGATGATCGAGACATCATCGCCGATTTTTATGGTACCACCTGGATAGCGGCATAAGCCAACAGCACCATGGGCCTTAACCCCCTGCCCAAGACTCACCCCTAAGAGGCGAGCCTTGAGATATAAACACAAGGTGCCCCAGAATCTCCCAAAGTGTTCCATGCCTTTTATGGAGAGGTAACTTATGATATTGGGCAGGGTAAAGCCTAAGGCATGGGCTTTGGCCCATAAGAGCCTAAGTCTTGGCATGTTGGATCCTCGTGATTAGGCGCATTTAATTAAGATTATACACTGATCTAGACAATATTTTTCTTGACAAAAAACTGGATCGCCTCTGCTAGATATTTGTTATTTTTTATTTCCACATTCTGTTTGTTTAAACGAGATCAACAATAATCTACAGAAATTTTATCTATGCTCAACTTGATAAAGATTTCTCAATAAGAAATTATACTAATATAAAAATTAGAGGCAAGGATGGAACTACATTGATGAGTGTCTCTTAACTTAAGATTTCCAGTTGGTATGCGTGTAACACAGTATAATTAAGCAGTTTTGCAACCACGATAAGCATGTGTTTGACTAGCAAACGAAGCGTACCTACTATATAGGTTTGAAATCAGTGGTTAAAAACCGTAATGATCATGTGCATAAAAACTATATTTTCTTCTATTATTGATAGATAAACAAGAACTCTTAAAGCTTGAAGAGAAACATATTTAACAAGTTTTATACAATTTAAAAGATATCATTGCTGAGCAAAGTATATGTGACAAAATAATTAACAAATGTTTTTAGATCCTAATAAAAGTCTGATCAGAGCTAGTTTTCTGTACAACTGGGAATGTTTCTAAGTTGCAAGTTCTTAAAGCAAATTTATTTTCCGATTAAAGAATATCATGGACGCAAATGTAAACTAATTCAACAATTTAAAACCTAAGTCTCTTGATCAATGATCTATCTTTTTATTACGTTTCGACGATATTTTTAAATATCTAGTCCTAAATGAGTAGAGATAATCTGTAAGATTACGCCACGTCATTCAAACATTTGGGTGAGAGAAAAGAGAGAATTAGCTCTATTATGATATCTTATATACTTTATTGAGAAAACATACTTATAGCATAGAATGTGCAGCCAGAAGTGGCCTGCCTTAACAAGATAATCACCTATAAAGTTTACTTTGGAATCTAAAATTAGATGCAGGCCAAATTTTGGACTGACTTAGGAGTTAAAGACGCGGAGGGTCACAATGGGTTCATGGGGGAGCTTTAAGGCTTGTATGTGCTCTAGGGCTTTCTGCATGGCCTGTTCAGATGTTTCATGGGTCATCAAGACAAGTGGCACATGGCTTGGGGCTTTTACAGGCATAGCATCTACCCGTTGAATTACTTGGCGCATGCTAATGCCTTCTTCTGCCATGCAGCCTGCAATATCACGCAAGATGCCAGGACAATCTTGCACCATTAATCTCACATAATAGCAGGAGGTGGCAGCGCCTTGGGGGAGGATGGTTGCCTTGGGGAGCAGATCTTGGAAATAGCCTGTATTATTGGGTGTTTCCTTGCGAGCTACGGCCATAAGGTCGGCTAATACAGAACTTGCTGTGGGCAAATCGCCAGCACCGCGGCCATGGAAGAAGAGGGTGCCTGCAGCATTGGCGTGCAGTTGGATGGCATTAAAGGATCCTTCAACCCGGGCCAAGAGGCAGTCTAAGGGCACAAGGGTCGGAAAGACGCCGGCTGTGAGACTTGGGGTAGGTTCATTAATTTCCTGCACCTGCCCAATGAGTTTAATGTGATAACCAAGCTCGCTTGCCAAGCGGATATCTAGGGCTTGGAGATCGCGAATGCCTTGCACCTGAATGGCATTAAAGGGGTATTGCACCCCAAAGGCCAAACGAATGAGCAAACATAATTTATGGGCAGCATCAAAGCCATCAATGTCAAGGGAGGGGTCAGCTTCGGCAAAGCCTAGATCTTGAGCAGCCTTGAGCGCTGTGGCAAAATCCAGGTTTTTGGCAGTCATTTCCGAAAGGATATAATTGCTGGTACCATTGAGAATGCCTAAGAGAGCTTTGATTTTATTACTGGCGAGACTCTCTTTGAGGGTTTGCACAATGGGAATGGCTCCAGCCACACTTGCCTCATAGCGCAGGATGCGTTGTCGTTTGTGAGCCAATTCAAAGAGGGGGAGTCCTGCTTCAGCCAAGAGGGCTTTGTTGGCTGTAACCACATCTTTGCCTTTATCTAAGGCCTGGGCAATGAGATCTTTAGCCGTTGTGAGTCCGCCAATGACCTCCACAATGGCATCGATTTCGGGATCATCGGTTAATTCATGTATATCTTGGGTCAGTTTAACAGATGCTGGCAGTTGCACACTGCGCGGCTTATTAATATTATGCACAAGAACGGTTTTTAAAATAATATTGCGGCCTGTGCGTTGGGCAATGAGTTCTTTGTTCATGTGCAATAAATTCACAAGACCACTGCCGACCGTGCCAAGTCCTGCCAAGCCAATGACAAGTTGGGAAGAAGATGTATGTTGTGCCATGCTTAATTTAAGATTGTGCAACTTCTGTGCAGAATGGTTGACTATTGAGCGCAGAGAAGAGTTGAGTTAGAAAAAAAGAGCATATCCTAAGGGATGCCTTAGCCTGCAAGATGGCTCAAGACCTCGCCAACCTTGGTTAAAGCGTCTTGTAAGACATCGGGGGCTACAGCATAGGAGAAGCGAATACAATTGTCGTCCCCAAAGGCTGCCCCAGGTACCACAGCCACATGGGCTTTTTCAAGGAGGTGGCTGCAGAGTTCGGTTGAGTTGTGAATGGCACCCTTATAGCAAGCATGTACATCCACAAAGAAGTAGAAGGCACCATCGGGTTTTGGACAGACGGCAAAGGGCCAGGAGTTGATGATTTTAAGCCCCAGATCGCGACGCTCTTGGAAGGCCTTACGCATTTCAGCCACACAGTCAAAGGAGCCTTCGAGGGCTGCTAAAGCTGCTTTTTGGGCAATGGAGCAGATGTTGGAGGTGCTGTGCCCTTGCATGGCAGAGATTTTTTTAATGAGATCGGGGTGGGCTGCTAAAAAGCCCACACGCCAGCCTGTCATGGCAAAACTCTTAGATAAACCATTTAATACCGCGACACTTGTGGGATCCTTAGCAAACCAGTTGATGGCACTGAGACTTTTGGCTGGCGGAAAGATGAGTTGCTCATAGATTTCATCGGCTAAGACAAAAATCTTAGCACTCAAGGCCCAATCCATAATTTGGGTAAATTCACTGGGACTAAAAACTGCGCCTGTGGGGTTACTTGGGGAATTTAAAATCAAGAGCTTGGTTTTGGGGGTGCAGGCCGCTTCCAGCATCTTGGGTGTAACCTTAAAGTTCTCTTTGGCAGAAGCTGTGACAAAGACAGGGGTAGCCCCTGCTAATTGCACCATATCAGGATAACTCAACCAATAGGGTGTTGGGATTAAGACCTCATCACCTGGATTTAAGGTTGTTTGAAAGAAGTTGTAGAGGCAGTGTTTGCCGCCAGCACCCACAACAATAGATTCCATGGGCACAGACACATTGTGCACACGTTGGAAATAGTTGCCACAGGCTGTGCGCAATTCAGGAATGCCTGGTACCTGGGTGTAGCGACAGAAATTGGCATCAATGGCGGCTTTAGCAGCTTGGCACACATGGGCAGGTGTGGGAAAATCAGGTTCACCAACGGCTAAGCTCGTTACAGCAATGCCTTGTTGCCGCAAGGCCAGGGCTTGACTGTTGATAGCCAGGGTTAACGAAGGCTGAATTGCCTGTAAACGGTCAGCGATCTGCATAAGGATCTGCCTCAAAGGTAGAAGGGTTGACGAAATAAATTTAACATGAGGGGACATATGGGCGAGACGCACGTGTTACTGCCCTATCCGCCAGATTGCTTTGTAGCAGAGTTTATCAGGCGTGAGAAGCGTTTTAGTGTAGAGGTGAGCTACCAAGGGCAGAACTTGTGGATTCACACAAATAATACAGGTGCCATGCTAGGCTTAACTAGACCCAAACAAAAGGTGCTTGTGTCAAAAGCGTGTAATTTAAAACGCAAATTAAAGTATACCCAAGAGGCCGTGTGGCTTGATGGATGTGTGAGCTCTGGTTTTTGGGTCGGGGTAAATACTTTAGTTCCCAATCGCCTCTTGGCAGCTGCTTTTGCTGCAGATCTTCTGCCCTTTGCCCACAACTATCGAAGTATCAGACGCGAGGTTAAGGCTAAAAGCAGTAGGTTAGATGTGATCTTCTGTGATGGCAAAGAGCCAGATATGTATGTGGAATGCAAAAATGTCACACTTGTGGAAGATGAGTGTGCTCTCTTTCCTGATGCTAAGAGTAGCCGCGCCTGCAAACATCTAGAAGATTTGATCAGCATTGCTAAAAGTGGTGCCAAAGCCAGCATGTTTTTTTTAGTCCAACGTGCCGATGGCAAAGCTTTGGCGCCGTGTGCTGCCATTGACCCCCAATATGCGGCCCTCTTTTATGAGGCACTTGCTTCTGGGGTGCAGATGTATTGCTATCGTGCACACATAAGTCTTGCAGGGATAGCTTTAGGGGAAGCTCTGCCGCAAGCACCGCGCGAAGCAGTACTCTAAGAGTATTTTTTAACTTATTTGCACTTTAATTGCAGCTGCCAAACGATTCATCTCTTCTTGTGAATCATAGGCACCTTGCTTCCATAAGGGCACACCATCATTTTCAAAACGGGGAATAATATGCCAATGGAGGTGAAAAATCTCTTGGCCTGCTACTTTACCATTATTTTGGAAGACATTAAAACCTTGGGCAGAAGTAACATGCATGATCGCAGGCGCAATACGTTGGACAGCATCTAAAAATTCTTTGCCAATAATCGGATCCACATCGAGAATATTGGTACAATGTTCTTTGGGAATCAGGAGTGTATGCCCTTTATTGGCAGGATTTAAATCAAGAAAAGCGTACAGCTTGTCTGATTCAAAAACTTTAGCTGAAGGGATTTTGCCTTGAACAATGGCGCAAAAAATACAATCATCCATGATGAACTCACTTAAGTAACAAGTTTACAGAGCAATGGAGTTTGAGCTTAACTGCGGCGGGCGCCCTTGCTGCTACCTTTATGCACATGGCGCGTGCGGCTTGCTTTAGCCAAAGAACTGGGGGTCAAGGGCGCTATATTGGGTGTCTTGGCAGATCCACGGAGCAGGGGACTTGGCTTAGTAGTACACACCCAGTCAAGATAAGCTATGGCAAGCAGTGCACTTACGTGATGTTCTTGCAGTATGGCAGATTGGACTGCTTGGGGCAATTTTTCAAGTTGGCAAGTTTCATACACAGAAATTGTATGAAGATGAATGTTTGATGGGCCATAGCTTAACCCTATAAAGGGCCACATCCAACGTGCTTTATCAGGTTTATAGCGGAATATAAATAGTTCAAGACAGGTAGCCTTGTCTTTTTTAAAACGAGCATCAATGTAGAGGGCTGCTGTTTTAGTGGCATCAGGGGCCAGGTAGGTTAGCAGCATATTAGGCTTCATGATGGTGCGCACAATGCCTGTTTGGGCATCAAAGAGTGTTGCTTGGGGCTTTAGGCTTATATTATCCTTGCCAGCATAGACATAAGCGTCTTGCACATGTTGGGCTAGATATTGCAACGCTCTTGCAGTGTCTTGCAAAGATTCTAGCGTAGCATTGTGTGCATCTTGCTTAAGCATCGCACAAATCTCTTGGCGCCACTCTTGACTATTGAAGGGATCTGACATTTTAGACTTAAATACAAAATATATTATATGGTTTTTGCGGCGTATATACACATGTATACACGCCGCAATTTTTTTTCAGAAAGAATTTTAGGTGCTCTTAAAAGCAATATGCAAGTATTTAATCTTATTAATTAAATTAAAAATATTGAAATAATATAACTAATATATAGGCTCTCTTTTACTGCATATTAAGTATTAATAGAAGTAAGATTATTATATATGTGTATATGTGGGTATATGTTGAAAATTAGTTTAAGAGCATTACGCATCTTAAATAGAAGCTATCATCATGCATCTTAGATTATCTGATTTATTACAAAAAATTATGTGTTTTTAGATAGAGATAAATGTCAGAAATATTATGTTCAATAATATCTTTTTCAGTATTTACAATAAGTGCAGGTGCTACGGGTTCTTCAAATTTTGAGGAAATCCCTGAGAAGTTAGCGATTTTTTTATTTTTCGCTAAGTGATACAATTGTTTGGGATCGCGCTTGGCACATTCTTGAACACTGCACTGTAAATAGACATCTACAACATAATCTTTCCCGATAATATTTTTAATCATGTCTCTATCAAATTGCTTAGGAGTAATAAAGGATGTGATACAAATTACTCCTGTCTGCAAAAATAATTTCACCATTTCGGCTACGCGTCTTAAATTTTCAGTTCTATCCTCTTGAGAAAATCCTAAATCTTTACATAATCCGCTGCGAACATTATCACCATCTATCGTAGCTACATAATAGCCTTCTGAAAATAAACGTTGCTCTAAGTGATATGCAAGAGTTGTCTTACCTGCACCTGATAATCCCATTAACCACACCACAAATGGTTTCTGTTTGTACGCTTTGATGCGATTTTCTAGTGTGATAAAGCTCATTGTTGGAAAAATATTGTCAGCCATTGCTACCTACTATAAAAAATGCATTAAATAACTCAATAATTATTCATACAGACTATGATAATAAAGCTCGACTACGCCTAAAATTATAGTTCTAAAATGGTTATAATAAAATATAAAATTTATTTTTTAAACTTTCTGAGTACTGCAAAATTATAATTGTTTTAATTGACGCAGAGATAAATGATAAGAACTGAACATATTTAATATACATTTGATCATACAGCTTAACAATTTGTTTTTAATAAAGTTTAAGCAATATACATATTCAAATATTGTCTAATAACACAATAGTTATTTATACTATATAGTAAATACTAATATAATTTATATAGTTTTAATATACTCTATCAATGAAAATATTATCGATATTACAGAAAGAGAAATAAGTATTAAAATAGCAACATGACATAACCATTTCAAAAAAAATTGTCTAAGATTTCAATACATATTGTTTCATTTTTTCAAGTTCGATTTTGTGCTCAGCATTTAATTTTTCAAGTTTGCTTTCGTATCCAACTTTTAATTGTTCAAGTTCATGTCGTACTTTTTGAAATTCGAGATTATTATAGATTTTGATAATTTCAAGTTTATGTCACAATTTTTTAAATTCTAACTTAGTATCAAATCCTATTCTATCTATATAGTTTTGCATTGTTTTTTGATCATAATGAATATCACTAAGTAACTGTTCGTTATCAGTTTTTAACTTTTGCTGTAGTTCTTTAATATCACCTACTTTATCATTTAATTCTTTTTGTGTTACAATATGATGCATACGTATGTATTTTTTTATTTCTTGAGAACAAAGTTTAGACAAATCTGTATTAATATCAGTAGATAATTCTTTTTGTTGTAAAGATTCATTATCAGATGTATATAACATTGATTTCAAAGACATAGTTTGCTTCATTTGTATATTAACTTAAGACAATAAATAAAATTTTACTGTGTACTAGAGATCTATTTAGACGCTAGAAATTATTAGATAAGTAAATATATTCATCAAATAGTAACAAAGTAAAGCCTTATTACTAAATTTCCACATACCATAATAAATAACAATATGCGTAATACACCTAGATAATGATATAAATACATTGATAGTTTACATTATAATATACACAAACTAATAATTTATTTATAAAAATGTACGACATTTATACTATATTGCTCTATAGCAGAAATAACATTATGTTAACATATATAGTGATTCAATATATAGTTATAGAACTGTTTTAATATTATGAATATACATAGTGTATTATACTTATATATGTAATCTGGTACTATATTATAAAAATATAATTTCTTGTTTGATCAACATATATATCAGATTATAATATAAGATATCAGATGTTAAAACTTCAACAATATTTTTATAATTTATGTATTATATTGTTATAATCTAAGTATGGCGGTAGCAACATTGTTTGAACTTAGTTGCAAGCAGAACCTAAGCACTCTTTCCTTGTTTGATGTCAGAGAAAAGCCAAACACATTACGAACATGAAATGGAAATAAAGTATAAAACGTTTTACAAATATTAAAATAAAAAATGCTATTATATGTCACTATATATTAATGTAAGAAACAATAATGATAATGCAACTATTTTACAAATTTATTTATAATATGAATGTGATATAAAACTCATAATCTATCTTTTCAGCATAGATAGTAAAATAGTCAAAGCAGATATTTGTTAAATATCATGATTACTGTTTAGGTTTTTGCATAGCACTAGATAGAAGCAAACTTAAGTAATGATTAGCTAGATCTAGAAACTTAAACGACACGCATATAACAATGTAAGAAGTATAATGGTATTTCTATTGAGAAATATAAGTGGTCTAATGTTTAGATTTAAAATCATCAAATATTGTATTGAATATAGCTTGTTTGTTGGACGCAGTTTAGTAAATATCATTAATATAATCAAAGCTTATCTGTTTCATCTTTAACAGATATATTAATTATTATGTTGGTAATGTTTTTCGCAATTTACGTTGATCTCCTACGCGTACTGTAATATGCGCATTATCCATATATTCTAAAAGGATCACTAAATATTTACGCGACAGCCCTAAAAGGCCTTTGAGGGCTGCAATATCTAAATTATCATGCTGTTCAAACCAAGCTTTAACCTTCTCAAGGATTTCATTTAAGGCTTCACTCGCATAGTACACACCCTCTTTAACGCGGATAATTTTGCCCTCATCCACAAGAACCTTTAAAATATTGGCTGCTCTTTTTTCATCACTACCAAGCTGACTTAAAAGTTCTTTTATGTTAGGTGGGGTATAACTAGCTTTTCGGAAGGCATTTAATATTTTTTGCGCCAAGTCTTCTTGCTCAGCTTTGAGGATAACATTATGGGTAGCTAGGCGTAAGCCCTCGCCCTCTTGCAAAAGTTTTTGCCCTTTGAGAGTTTGCTCAAGCAATTTATGTTGGAGTTTAGCAGGCAGATCTTGTCTAAAATTAGCCCAGAGGGCTTGGGCAGCAAAGGTCTGCTTGAGGGGAGCTTGGGCGTGTAGGTCTTGGGCGCGTTTTAAGAGTTGTTCTTGTAAGGTGTTGAAATGGGTCGCGTGCAGATAGCTTTTCGTATCGCGATCCCAAAGCACACATTTGCCTTGCGAGACTAAGATAGATAGGGCTTGTTCTAAGGTTTTGCTTGGCAGATTGGTTAGGACTTTTAACTCAGCAAAACTGGCCCCAGGAATATAGGTTAGTGCCAGTACTTCGTCGACAAAGATAGCTTTTTGGGCGGATGTTTTTGTGAGAGCTTCTGTATAGAGTGCTGGAAGCTCTAAATAGCGTTCGATGAGGGCTTGATCTTTATTGCGTTTACTGTGGGAGGGTGGTGGAAGGGGTGAGAGAATTTGACAGCCAGCAATGGTGCGTAGAGGCGCACCACTGCGTAACACCCCATGATCGCCAAAGATGCCACACATAGGTTGCTGAAAGATAAGGTCACAAAAACAACTTGCTCCTGGTTCAAGCTGTTGCTTGCCCCTCAAGATAACCCTTGCTGGCACTTCTTTAGTACCATGGTGAAAATGCAGCTCAGTCCGATTTTTTAACTGAAAGGGACTCGAAGGCAGCATAAATAAGTGGGTATACCAATGGTTAGATGCAAAGAGTTCTTGGGGTTTGCAAATAATTTGGCCCCGTTCGAGATCGCGGGTTTCCAGGCCTTGGAGATTGATGGCACAGCGACTGCCTGGCAAAATCTCTTCGACATTTTCGCCATGGCGCTCTAGGCTTCTTGCGCGTGTAAGTGTGCCTTGGGGCATGATGCACACATTGGCACCTACATTAAGATGACCTGACAAGACAGTGCCTGTGACCACTGTACCATGACCTTTGATAGTAAACACACGATCTATGGGTAAACGGAAAATATCACTCCGTAAATTCTTCTGTAAGTTTTGTACAGACTTATTTAAATACTCTTTTAAGTCATCTAAGCCAGCGCCAGTTTTGGCAGAAACCTCAATGATTGGGCAATTGGCTAAAAAACTGTTGTGTAAAGCCGCATGAATGTCACCTTTAACAAGATCTTTCCATTCATTATCTACCAAATCACATTTAGTTAAGGCCACAAACCCCGACTTAACACCTAAGAGATCACAAATTTCAAGATGTTCACGCGTTTGGGGCATGACACCTTCATCAGCAGCAATGACAAGCATGACTAAATCCATGCCTGCAGCCCCAGCTACCATGTTGCGCACAAATTTTTCATGGCCAGGTACATCTACGATGCCGACACGTTCCCCGCAGGCTAAGTCGAGCCAGGCAAACCCCAGTTCAATGGTGATACCGCGTTTCTTTTCTTCCCCAAGCCGATCACAATCAATACCTGTCAGAGCACGGACTAAGGTGGTTTTACCATGATCGATGTGTCCAGCAGTACCTAAGATGACAGCCATGTTACTTGTGTACTCCAAAAAAGATTAACGTTTATCGATGACTCGTTTGGATTTACTAAATGTTCGTGGCAGATTAGCATAATTGGTAATCTGTACATCAACCCGTGCTAAGAGGGCTTGATGCAGTTTGTGTTCGAGCCTTGTGGCAAGATTTATATCATTATCTTGGCTTAAACCTTGGGCGCGTTCTACAGTTAAGAGCAGGTGATCAATGGCATGCTCATCGCGGCTCAATTCGATTTGGTATTCACCAGCAAGTTCAGGGAATTGCCCAATGACAGCGGCAAATTGGCCTGGATACAGATTGACCCCACGGTAAATAATCATGTCATCGGAGCGGCCTAAGATTTTATCATGCATGGGCATATTGAGGCCACAGGAACAACGTTTTTTCAAGATCCTCGACAAATCATGGGTGCGATAACGGATTAGGGGCACAGCTTCTTTGCGGAGACTTGTTACGACCATTTCCCCAATTTCGCCCTGGGGCACAGGTTTTAAGGTTTGGGGATCTATGATTTCAATGATGAATAAATCGGCCCAATAGTGCAGACCCTCGTGATATTTACAATCAATTGCTGTCCCAGGTCCATACATCTCAGTCATGCCAGCGATGTCATAGCTTGCTTCAAGGCCCAATTTTTCTTCAATGGTTTCGCGCATTTTTTGGCTGCGCGTCTCCGAACCACAGATCATGCTTTTGAGGGCGATTTTATCCCTTAAGCCGCAGCGATCCACTTCTTCTGCTAGAAGGAGAGCCATAGAGGCTGTAGCACCAAAACATGTGGCTTTAAGATCTTGTAAGAGCTGTAAGTGCAGTTCGAGGTTGCCTGGACCTACAGGAATAGTTAGCATGCCAAGCTTTTCGCTGCCTGCTTGAAAGCCAGCTCCTGCCGTCCATAAGCCATAGCCCACAGCAGCTTGAAGTCGATCTTCATTTGTTAAACCAGCCAATTCAAAACAACGTGCCATCTGGAGCGCAAATGTCTCAGTATCTTTTTGTGTATAGGCTAAGATCTTGCGTTTGCCGGTGGTACCACTGGAGGCATGAATGCGTACCACATCTTTTTGCGGGACACACAGTAGAGGAAAAGGATAACCACGGCGTAAGTCTTCCACGTCGGTGAATGGGAGTTTTTGTAAATCGTCGAGGCTTTGAATATCATCTGGAGTAAGGCCTACTTGGGCAAAGAGTGCCTGATATTGGGGGGAGGCAAAGGCACGCTTAACCGTTTGTTTGAGGCCTTCAAGTTGCATCGCGGCGAGAGTGCTGTCACTGAAATTAGGAATAAAACGATAGATATGTTTTGGCATAGATTTAAAGGCTTAAGTGCAAAACAGTTTGCTTGGCTAAAAGAAGAGTAAAAAATCAATCTTTGAACTTACAACATGACAAAAGCTTTATATTTGAAGCAAAATATTTATCTATTAATATAGCTTGATAAAATTGAATATATTTTGGTATTTAAGAGAATCTTTTTATGCGCTATGTAGATTTTTGGGAAGGACAATGTTTGTTCTATTGATATAATGATTTATAATAAAGAATATAATTTAGGACATAAAATTTAGTGTACAATAAATAACGTAGTATATATATGGAGTCATATGATCTAGATGCAAGTAGGTTAAAAAATATAGATGCGTCTAATAATTTAGGGTCTAAGACAAAAAAATTGTGATTGACAAACAAATATAAATTTGTTGAAATTATCTTAAAAATTAGGCAAATATTTTTTAAGGAGCAGTATGCAGGAGTCGAGCGTAGCCTTGCAGGTGTTAGCGTATTTGCGCAAACGCTATCCTAAACCTGCGACTAATTTACATTTTAGAACCCCTTGGGAGTTGTTAGTGGCAACAGTGCTCTCGGCGCAATGTACCGATGCAAGGGTTAATCTCATAACACCCAAGGTCTTTGCCACCTGGCCAAGCCCAAAAGACATGGCGCAAGCACGCATAGTTGAACTTGAAGCTGCCATCAAGTCCTGTGGCTTTTACCACAATAAGGCTAAGAATTTAAAAGCCTGTGCCAAGCGTATTGTGGAAACATTTGCAGGAGAAGTGCCTAAAAATTTGGATGACTTGCTTTCACTCCCAGGTGTTGCCCGCAAAACGGCCAATTGTGTGCTCTTTGGTGCCTTTGGCATTAATGCCGGCTTAGCTGTTGACACTCATGTGAAGCGTATTAGTTTTAGATTAGGACTTACACAATCCAAACAGCCAGAAACTATTGAGCAAGATTTGTTAAAGCTTTTTCCCCAAGAAGAATGGGTAGCCTAGCCTAAGCATTAGGCCCTGATTTAACTTAAGAATACCCTTCGTAGCAAGTAATTGCTGCGAACTCAACGTTAAATGCTTTGAATCCCTAAAGCCATGCTACCTACACAGTAGATGGAAACATCAAGCTGCCAGTGGTGCGAAAGCAGAAAAAACAGCATGGATAGCGCACGGTGAAAAGAAGCCTACACGCAAGAACAATGGGTGTTTAGCAGGGACAGTCCTAAGATTTTTGGCGCTTGCGCCTAAAGTTATGGAAGACCCCCAACGACTATCTCCTTAAGAGGGAGAGTAAAGCAGGAAGTGAAGGCCTGAAGAAAAATGTTGCGCCAAAATTATTTGGCTGAAGATATAGTCTGCGCTCATGTGAAAGCATGAGAGGTCTTAAAAGACTGCAGAAAGAGTTGCGTCTTTCTGTGAACACACTAAAGTAAGCCCAGAAGCTTACTTGAACGGGCTTGTGACAGAACCCTTTACATCTTGTAAGAGGTGTAAATGCAACGTTAAATGCTTTGAATCCCTAAAGCCTTACACCTAAACAGTAATCTGAAAAGATAAGCTGAAGGCGCGAAAGCAAAAAAAACGTAAGGATGGCATAAGGTGCAAGACAAGCGGATCTCCGTCCTAAGTGCCATAATAATGGGTGTTTAGCAGGGACAGTCCTAAACTTTTTTTAAGCATGGAAGACCCCCAACGACTATCTCCTTGTGGGAGAGTAAAGCAGGAAGCCTAGGCCTGAAGAAAAATGTTGCGCCAAAATTATTTGGCTGAAGATATAGTCTGCGCTCATGTGAAAGCATGAGAGGTCGAAAGACTACAGAAAGAGTTGCGTCTTTCTGTGAACAAGAAGAAAAAGTGCTCTTTTAAGTTGCACTCGTACGGAAATGTCAATCATCGCATGGTGTGGTTTGGACGTGAGATATGTAAGGCTCGTCAACCTTTGTGTCAGGAATGTGAGCTTCAAAAAATATGTCCACAATATGATGTATAATTAGGTACAATGTGTCTTAAATGATTTTGCTGAAAGTGCTTGCTGATCACGGGTTTAGTTTTACTACACGTTACAGAAAATTTTTTAGATTATAACATGCGCTAAAGGAAGAGCATTATGCAGAATAAAGGTTTCGCCAATAGCGATAGATATCAGTTTAAGGTTAAGGCCTTGCCAGAAAAAAGCAGCTATTTTGTCTTTGGGCAAGATTCAGCCCAAAATGTCACCTTTGATACGGCATCTGTGCAAAAGTTTTCTGCTAATGATTTTGTAAAGCTTGGGTCTGATTTTGAGACTCGGCAAGAGCCAAAGCAGAAAGTGCAAGATGACTGGCTTGAGTTTGGTTCACCCAATGTTCTGCCCTATTATAAAGCCCTAAATGCCATCTACCCTAATTTTACCATACGTAATTTTGGGCAGTTTTTTGCGACCAACGATGGCACTAAAAGTGCTCCTCAAGAGGAAGTTGTTAATAATATCAACTTTACCAAGCAGAAGATGCAAGATAACACAGATACTTATGCTAAGGAACCTGTGAGCATCTTTGGTGGATCCCATTTAACTTCTTTTAAAGACTTACAGTTTAGCGTCTTAAAAGAGAAGCAGCTGCTTGCAATTAGTGGCCAAGATGATCTAAAGCAATCTGTCTTATCATTTAAGAGTGCAGATGCAGGGCAAAGTTCTTACGAACAATTTGCGCATGCCTTCACCCAACAGTGGTTTAGTGCTGATGTCGATCTCACCAACATTACTCCTAATCTTAATAAAGACGCTGAGGCCACCTTTACCGTTAATACCAAAGACTAGCTAAGCTCATTTAAATACCGTGGGTCGCACGGAAATCTAGGCCTGTGGAGACAGCGTACCTCTTCGGCGAAAGTGCTGTTCTTGTTGAGGCAGGAAGCCCCCGCCTCTGGCGGGGGTACATTCAAAAAGGCTAGTCTTGATAATTGTGCTGAAGCTTTTTAGGCTTTTACTCAAAATATTTGCCTCATATGCCAAATATTTTAGCTATATCCTAAATTACCCCGCTACTCGACCGCGACCTTAAGAAACTGTAATATATAAGCTGCGGCAAGCACCCTTAAGCAACTAACTTTTTTGGCGATAGAGAAAAAGAAAACTAGCTTTAGCATCAAGGACTTAGCGACCATGAGTCAAAATCTTTTGCACCAAGATCATAATAATGAACTGAAAATTATTGAGTTTTTGATTGAAGAAGAAATGCCAGACGGCTCAATATATACAGGTCATTACGGAATCAATGTCGCTAAGGTGGTGAGTATTATACGGCAACCTGGTATAACCTCTCTGCCTAGTCAGACCGACTCTTCTGTCCTTGGTACATTTAATTTGCGGGGCAATGTGCTGCCCATCTTGGATTTGGCAGCGTGGATGGGGAAAAAGATGATCCCCAATCCCAATAATAAGGTCATTGTCACAGAATTTTGTAGTGTGCAATCGGCTTTTCTTGTCTCCAATGTCTCCAATATCCACCAGATCACCTGGGATGCAATTGAAGCGCCGAATAAATATGTCGATATTTATTCGAATGCGAGCGTCACAGGTGTCTTACGTATTGGCGAAAAGGTGCTCTTTATTTTAGATATGGAAAAGGTCTTGAGCAGTCTAGACCCCAGACTTGACATGAGCACGGCAGAGCTTGATACGAGTAAGGTTGTTGATGCAGAGCAGTTTCATTTATTGGTAGCAGATGACTCAAGTTCTCTTAGGCATATTATCAAGTCAGCTCTTGAAAAATCTGGCTTCCGCGTCACAACGGCTGTGAGTGGCCGCGATGCTTGGGATTATTTAATGAGTTTAGAGCCTGAGGCCCAGGCCAAGCATGCCAAGTTGACTGACTTTGTGCAATTACTCATTTCTGACATTGAGATGCCAGAAATGGATGGTCATGCCCTGACACGCAAGATTCGAGCTTCTGCTTTTACCAAAGATTTACCTGTCATTCTCTTTTCCTCCCTCATTACTGATGCTGTCCGCGAACTTGGCGTCAAGGCAGGAGCAGATCGACAAGTGTCAAAACCTGACTTGCCTGGTCTCAACAAGATTATTTGTGAATTATTAGATGAAAAATTAAAACGCCACTAGTCGCATAAGACATGACTCCCTTGACCGAGAAGGTCTTCCTTCCTTGGGCTACATCTAGCCCGCATCCAACTATTATTCCCTTTTTTTTGCCTTTTAGAGGTTGTCCTGGCAAGTGTCTGTTTTGCGCTCAAGATGTCTTTACGCGTGTATCCATAAATAAAGCTTGGGATTTGCAGAAGGCTTTAGAGGCCTTGAAAACAACTCTTGAAGAGCGGCTACGCTTGCATCTTGCTCCTTGTGAACTTGCTTTTTATGGGGGCACCTTTACAGCTCTCCCAGAGGCTGAATTTGCCATGTGTCTTGACTTTGCCCACATGGCTGTGTCTTCTGGGCTCATTTGCGCCTTACGCTGTTCCACGCGTCCAGATTATCTAGCGCCCAGTCGTTTAGAGCTCTTGCAAAAAGCCCACTTTACAACCATTGAGCTTGGGATCCAAAGTTTTGCCGAAGAAGTTCTTTTAGCCACCAAACGTGGCTATCCTGAAGACATAGCATATTCTGCCTGCATGCATATTAAAGATCTGGGCTTTACTTTGGGGGTTCAACTTTTGCCTGGGCTACCAAAGGCAACACCACAAACCTTTATTGCTGATGTGCGCACGGCCTTAAGTCTTAAGGCTGAGCTTTTACGGTTTTATCCCTGTCTAGTTGTGGCCAATACCGGGTTAGCTAGACTGTGGCAGGTAGGTCGCTTTAAGCCTTGGGATGTGCCAACAACCATTGATGCTTTGGCAGCAGGCTTAAGGATCGCTTGGGATGCGCAAGTGCCTGTGATTAGGATGGGCTTAGCACCGCAAATGGATGCTTCGGCAATCCTGGCAGGCCCTTTGTGTGCAGATTTAGGCGCCAGGGTGCAGGCAAAAGCCCTCTTGCAAATAGTGCAGGCTAAGGCTTACCCAAAGAGGCTTAGCAAATTATATGTGCCAAAGCGCCTGCAAGGTTGTTTTTGGGGCCATAAGGGTGAGATGCGTAAAGATTGGGCTAGTATAGGACTTGGATCACGGAATGTGCATTTTGCTGCTTTGCCCTATTTAGAACTTGTGTTCTAGCGTTTTAGCAAAAAAAAAACTGTGGCTTTGAGCAGAGCCACAGTTTTCTTTTGCTACGCTTGTGTTAAGGGTCTTTGTTGGTTAAGTATTAGTGGGGCATATGCATGGGATGATGGGGCCCGTGGAAAGGACGAGGGGGCACATCAACACCAGGAATCGGTTTGGCAGGCTTTTTAATGCCGCATTCAGTGGCAATCTTTTTGTCAAAAGCCATTTGAAGATCCCGCTTGGCCGCACGCAACTTTAAGATTTCTTGGCAGACGGCCTCAACCCTGGCAACATCAGGTTGGGCAGCTTTTTTTAAAGCTTGCAAGACATTGACCTTTACAAATAATTGATCACGGAGCGATTGAAATTTGGGCGCAAATTCATCGCGAATGGCATAATATTTTTGCCGCTGTTCAGCGGTGATATTTTGCTGTGGGGGCATGGGTGGATGATGGAAGCCTGGGCCACAGGGGCCTTGTGGACCACCATAATACCCGTCCATCATCCCAGGACAGGGCATGCCAGGTTGGGCAAAGGCTTGGCTAGCCGTAAAAAGGCCTAAGGCCAAAATGGCGATCCACAGAAATTTGACTCCTTTCATAAGAACTCCTCTCGGTCTCCTTCAAGAGACATACGAGATACAAAGAATAGTTTTGAGACTTACATGGTGTCTACTTTATAAAAGTCACTTGGCGTAAGTCTTAATTATTTAACCCTGGTGTGAACTGTCAGCTTTAGTTGCAAGGACTGTGCCACATCTTACACCTAGCAGATAGCTTACAATCGTCCTCAAAGCTGCATAAATTTTAAACAACCTGGCACAAGCTGTGTAATTTTTGAGCATTTAGCAAGGCTTAGAGTTTAAGTAAAAAGCTACACACGTTTTGCAAGAGCATGTAGTCTCAAGAGTTTAGGTGCTGCATATGTGTGCCAAACCTTTTGCTAGGTACTTGTCTATGTGGATCTGCAGCAAATTAACACAGCGAGCTTCTAGCTCTTTTTAAGCCACAACCATTTAGCTTAATTTTGGCATTAGGAAATATGAGTTCTGTTGTACAAGATGCGGATTGGTCACGTTTTTTACAGACGATCCAACAATTTCGTGAACCCGCAATGCTGTTGCGGTTAGCCCAAGATGGCGTCTATGAACCGGTCTTTGTTACCGAGCAATTCGCTACCCTCATGGAGTGTAGCGTTGAAGAAGCCATGAAATTCATGGCCGATAATGGGTATCTCAATAATACCAATCCTGAAGACCGTATTTTTGTACGTCGGATGCTCAGACGGCACGTGAATGAAGATGGCGGTTCCAATCTCATCGTACGTAAAACCACGACCAAAGGGCATGAGCTCTATTGCGATATACATTATTCTTTTTTTACGAATAATGCAGATATCTATGTCTATTGTACATATGCAGATATTACGTTGCTTAAAAAATATGAGCAACGTTTACATAGTGCTTATGCCAATTTAAATGATAATTTTTATCAGATTTTAGATTCAACCTTAGGCTTGTTTCGTGTCAATTTGAGCAAAGATATCATTGAAGATATGCAGGGGCGGGAACTCTTTAGCACCGACTCTTCGGTTACGAGCTATTCTTCAGTCTTGCTCAAACGTGCGGAGAGTTGTCTAATTCCCCACGAACGCGAAGAGTTCCTCGAGACCTTTGACCCTGAAGAATTACTGGTAGGTTATTTAAAAGGGCGGGCTCAAGCGTCTTTAACCTATTATTCACGTAGGCCTAATGGCAGCTCACGTTATGTCCGTATGACGGCTAATACCACGCGTCATCCGATGACAGGTGATATTATTGCCTTTCTGTCTGAAGAAACTGCCAATCAAATTAAGGTTAAAGAGACACTCTTAGATCGCATTTTAGTGCGGCAATTTGATATGGTTGCCTGGTTGTGTGAGGAGCAATATGGCGTAGTTATTGGGGATGCGGCCTTGATTGAACGTGGCAGTATCTTTCCCATGACGCGCACAGGCAATTATATTGACTATTTGCAAGCGCAAGTGCAGCCTGTGCTCTATGGATCAAATCAGGAACAAGAGGCGATGTATCAGGCCCTCTTGCCTGAAACAATTGCCCAAGAATTGCACAAAGCAAGCCCCTATGTTGTCAATATTGCCATCATGCTCAATGCCGAGATTTGGTATAAGCGCTTTTCCTTCTACCTTGTGGATCCTGAAGCCAATTTCTATGTGGCGCTGAAAAGTGATACTACAGATTTGCAGCGGGAACAGATGCGCGTAAATACCCAATTAAAATTGGCACTCAGTGAAGCTAAACAAGCCAATGTGGCCAAGACTGCCTTTCTCTCGCGCATGAGTCATGAAATTCGCACGCCAATGAATGCCATTATTGGCTTAGGTACATTGGCTCTTCATGAGCCTGAATTAACCCCCAGTTTACAGCGTTATTTATCTAAGATTAGTACTAGTGCCAAGTATCTCTTATCATTGATCAATGATATTTTAGATATGAGCCGCATTGAAAGCGGGCGCATGGATTTAAAGAAAGAAGAATTTTCCTTCAGTAACTTCTTAGATCTTGTCAATACCATGGCCGATGGGCAATGTCGGGATCGCGAACTAGAGTATGAATGTATCGTCAATTCGCAATTAGCTGATTTTTACATTGGTGACGATACTAAATTGCGCCAAGTATTGATCAATATTTTAGGTAATGCAGTGAAATTTACGAGTCCTGGCGGCCGCGTCTCCTTGACAGTGGAACAGGTGTCTTCTTTTAATGGACAGGCTACCTTGCGCTTTAGCATTGCCGATACTGGTATTGGCATGGATAAAGAGTATCTGCCCAAACTCTTTGAACCATTTAGTCAAGAAGATTCAAGCAATACGAGTAAATATGGCGGGTCAGGTTTAGGCCTTGCCATTACCAAAAATATTATAACCTTGATGAATGGCGACATCACTGTAGACTCAGAAAAAGGCAAAGGGTCGACCTTTACGATCACCGTCTCTTTAAAAGAGGTGGATAAGAAGCAATCGGCGCACAGTTTAAATCTCGATCCCAAAGATCTGCGGGTCTTAATTATTGATGATGACCCAGTTGCCTGTAAGCACACCCATATTGTCTTGGAAGAGATTGGTATTGCCTCTGAAACCTGTCTGTCAGGCCCAGAAGCTTTAAAATTGATCTCTACCCATCATGCCAGATGTGAGGATTTTAACCTGATCCTTGTTGATTTACGCATGCCAGAGCAGGATGGGATTGTGGTATCTAAAGCCATCAGAGAGATGATGGGCGATGTGGCAACTATTATTATTACCGCTTATAGCTGGCTCGAAGTGGAACAAGAGGCGCGTGCTGCAGGTGTAGATAGCTTCCTTGCCAAACCTGTCTTTGCAAGTACTGTGCTGCAAGAGTTCAAGCAGATTCTGCAGCGCAAGCAACAAGAGCATAAAGATGTCATAAAAGAAGCCAAGCTTGAGGGTCGACGAATTTTATTAGCCGAAGATGTGCAGATTAATGCCGAAATAATGATCCAACTCTTAGACATTTTACAGATTAGCGTCGACCATGTGGAAAATGGGCAATTAGCTGTGGAAAAATTTAAGTCACAGCCTGTGGGCTATTATGACGCCATTTTGATGGATGTGCGTATGCCTGTTATGGATGGCTTAGCGGCCACCAAAGCCATTCGGGCGCTAGATAAAGCTGATTGCCAGCTAATTCCAATTATTTCAATGACGGCCAATGCCTTTGATGAAGATGTGCAATTGTCGATGCAAGCTGGCATGAATGCCCATTTGACAAAACCTGTGGAGCCCGAGTTATTGGAGCACACCTTGGCGCAACTCATTGCCAAATATGACTTACAGCGGGGCAATCTTTAGGGGCGTCTGCCTTTGCGGCAACACTGCTCGGTATTTAGGGTGAGAGCTGGAGTGAGTTCTCTTTGCAGATTGTGGGCAAAAGTCTGATATTCTTTGGATAACTCGCGCCGCAAGGTTTGTAGTTCTAAGCCTAAGGTTGGTAGGGTTTCAGGGGCAGCTGAGCTATGGTAGCGCAAAGCCCTAAGCGCCGCTAATTTTTGGCGGATGCCCTGTTGAATATGTTGAATACGTGCTTTGTGCTCACTAATCATTTGGCGCAAGAAGAGCTGCTGTGCTTGCGGTTGACTGGCAATCTGCGCGTCAATTTCGGCCCAGGGCAGTTCTTGTAAACAGTGGGCGCAAGGCAAGAACTCGGCCGCCTTAAGGGGCTGGGCCAAGAGCAAGATGCTTAAAAGCAGGCAGATTTTCAACATGATGATTTCAGTGTTATATGATGATTAAAGAAAAAGACTACTTTAGTGCCTCTTAAATTGTTTTATGTCAATCACCCCGACCCACAAGGGGGCGGGGCTTGCAGTTCATCCACGAAGTACTGACGTCATGGCTTTTGCATGCACTTAAGCGTTCGTCATAGGCATACACACGGTATATGCCTATGGTCGCGCAGTCTTGATATTGACAAAGCCTTTGTTTCGTAAGGCTATACCAGGCAGAAATATGCTATTTAACTTTACACTTCTTTAAACTGTGTTTGCGTCACCAGATATTACCTTTCACGACAAATTCGTGAACATTGTAGTGTTCTGCAGATGCCCATGGTATCAGCATGTTTTAGATGTGAGACGCAGCAAGAGTATATTCAATACTTTCACTGGTTATAATAAGTGTTCACGAATTTCGCTGTAAATGTAATAAGCAGTTTATAGTTACGATTTTGTTTGTGGATACAACCACACTTCGGGCACATAGATGTATATTATCTTTACTTGCAAATTCGTGAACATTGTAGCTTTCTGCAGATGCCCATGGTATCAGCATGTTTCAGATGTGAGACGCAATACTTTCACTGGTTATAAAAAATCGAACACCTCTTATAAATGTTCACTAATCAGCGATAAAGTTAATAATTCGTTGGTACTTTGATAACTTGTGAACCTGATTTGGATACCTGCTACGGTTACGACCTTTCAGACTTAGCGTGGAAAGCTTATCTTCGTTGCAGCTTATATTCTCAATATTTTTCAACAGGAAAAGCGTTACAGTTCTCTCTGTCGGTCTTGGTGATCATATTACGACAGGTGTCTTAGAAAACGATATATTCAAAATGAAGGTTAAGAGCTGCTTCAACCATGATATTTGTGAAACAATTTAAGCTCATGTTAGATCATTAGCTTTTTTGTTAAGCTTAAGCCTTTTTAAGAGATATAAAGCCAAGCATGAATTTTCGTCATTTTGCTCAGGTATCTTCTTCCGGGAAGCTCTTAGTTCTAAGTGCGCTTCTCATTGTAGCCATTATGATGGCAACATCACTTGCTGCCATTAAACAGGCTGATCAGTCTATGGCTAAATTACTTGGGGAAAAGGGTGCCTCCCTCATAGCCGTCTGTGAGAGTATTTTACGCTCAGGTATGCGCCATGAGATTGGCATTAGGCTGCAAGTATTGTTGGAAGAGATGAGTACCAATCCTGATTTGATGTTTGCCTGTGTGACCATGCCTGATGGTTTGATTTTAGCCCACAGTAATGGCGAACGTATTGGCGAAATGCTCAGTGTCAATGGCGAGATTGTTGGCGAAGGCCTCTTGCAGGATTTGCATGCAAATCTTGAGGCACAATGGCGGTTTATGAATCTTGAAGACCACGACGTCTTTGTGGTGTATAAATTATTTACACCGAGTGTCGTAAAAATTAACACGCTGCCAACACCCATCATCTTCTTAGGTATTAATGTCGCCCCCTTTGAAATTACGCGCACCCAAACCCATATTTATTTTAGTATCTTGTCAGGCATAAGCTTGTTAATGCTCATCGCAAGCTCTGTAGCCTTGTTTTTTGCCCAAAGGGCCAAACAGTCAGAACAAAAACAACGTCAAGCTGAAAAGCAGGTGCGAGAACTGGAGATATTAGTGCAGCGGCGCGAAAAATTAGCCGCTGTGGGTAGCCTTGCCGCAGGTGTGGCCCACGAAATTCGCAATCCCTTAAGTTCTATCAAAGGCTATGCAACTTATTTTGGCGAATTATTTGCCGAAGATAGCGATGAGCGGGCCTGTGCTATGGTTATGGTGCAAGAGGTAGAACGCTTAAATCGCGTTATCTGCGATTTAATTGGCTTAGCTAAACCCAGCACCTTGCAGTTACAATCTGTAAATCCAAGAGAGCTCTTGGTGAATCTCGTGCGGCTCTTGCGGCCAGAACTCTTAGCGCAAAAGATTCAGGCCAAAATTTATCAGGGCCCTCCCTTGGAGCCAATTTGGGCCGATCCAGAAAGGTTGCATCAAGCACTGCTCAATCTGTGTTTAAATGCCATTAAGGCCATGGAGCAGGGCGGGCGACTCTCCTTGGGGGTGCGTAACACAAGAGATGGCGTAACTTTTGTGGTTTTAGATACAGGTACAGGCATTGCGCCAGAGGTCTTAAGCCATATTTTTGACCCCTATTTTACGACCAGAGGCAATGGGACAGGCTTAGGGTTAGCCCTTGTGCATAAGATTATTGATGCCCATAAGGGCCAAATCATTGTGCGCTCGCGCCTCTGCTCTAGTGTGCAGCACAAATCTGGCGGCAGCTTATTTTTAGTGTATGTGCCGCGATCTGGGGGAACACAGGATGCAAGCTCGAATCTTGATAGTTGATGATGATCTTGCGCATCGCAGCATGTTAAAAACCCTGCTTAAGTCATGGCAGTACCAAACCCTTGAAGCAAGCGATGGGGCTGAAGCCGTAAAACTCGTGAAAACTGAAGGGGTTGATGTGGTCTTAAGTGATGTGCGCATGGCGAATGTAGATGGCTTAACTGCCTTAGCTAGCATTTTAGAATACAATCCTGCCCTGCCTGTGATCTTAATGACAGCCTATTCTTCTGTGGAAACAGCTGTCAATGCCTTGCGCAAAGGGGCCTTTGATTATTTGATTAAGCCCTTAGATTTTACGGCCTTAAAAGATACATTAAAGCGGGCCTATGCCCAAAGCCACTCAACTCTTCTACCCAAAGAATTGCGCAAGCAAGTGACTCAAGCTCGCGAGTCTACTCCCATTTTAGCCCGCAGCCGCGTCATGGAAGAGCTTTTGGCAACCATAAGCCAAGTGGCACCCACAGAGGCAACAGTCTTAATCTGTGGGGAATCTGGTACTGGGAAAGAGTTGGTCGTTAAAGCCCTCCATGCCGCAAGTGCGCGAGCAAAAGAGCCTTTAATTGTCTTAAACTGTGCGGCCTTAGCCGAAAATTTGCTTGAGAGTGAACTCTTTGGCCATGAGAAGGGTGCCTTTACCGGGGCTGATAAACGGCGCGAAGGTAGATTTGTGCAGGCTGATGGCGGCAGTTTATTTCTAGATGAGATTGGGGAGATGCCCTTGGCGTTGCAAGCAAAACTTTTGCGCGTCTTGCAGGAAGGAGAGGTGCAAAGGGTGGGTGCAGATCAGTCGCTCCATGTGAATGTGCGCGTCTTTGCTGCCACAAACCGCAATTTGGAAGAGGAGGTTGCAGCTGGCAGATTCCGCCAAGACCTCTACTTTAGGCTCAATGTCATCCGCTTAGATGTCCCACCTCTACGGGAGCGCTTGGAGGATATTCCCCTCTTAGCCGGCCATTTTTTGGAACTCTATGCCGAACGCAATAAAAAAAAGGTGCAGGGATTTGCACCTAAAGTTTTAGATCGTTTGCTGCGCTATAATTGGCCTGGCAATGTTAGAGAGTTGGAAAATTGCGTGGAGCGAGCCGTGATTTTAGCAAAAGGTGAGCGCATTGAAGAAGCTGATTTGCCAAAGCACATTGGCGCAAAGGAGAGGTCAGATACCTTAAATCCTTCTGAGCTTGCAGGTTTGACGCTGGATGCGGTGGAGCGTTTAGCCATTACCAAAACCCTAGAAGCCACCAATGCCAATAAAAGTGAGACCGCAAGGCGCCTTGGCATTACCCGCTCGACCCTACACAGCAAATTAAAAAAATATGCCTTAGAAGAGTAGCTCTATGGACGATAATCTAGCTGCGGTAACAGACAAGCAACTTGAGCGCATCGCTGACTTAATTCACGAAGTGGGGATGTTGCGCAAAACCCCCCGCACCGGCTGGCCCTTTTTAGGTACAAATAGCGAAAATGTTGCTGAGCATTCTTTACGGGTCAGTATCATTGGCTATATTTTGGCACGTTTAGCGGCAATTGAGCCTGCAGAAGTTGTTATGTTATGTCTCTTCCATGATCTGCATGAGGCTAGAACTGGAGATTTTAACTACGTCTACCATCGTTATAATACCCTTGATGCGCAAAGAGCTCTTAGTGATGCCTTACAAGGTACAGGCTTAGAAGAGATTCAAGACTATTTTAGCGAGTTTTGTGCAGGCCAAACAAAAGCTGCAAGCCTTGCCAATGATGCTGATCAATTGGATCTCATTGCCAATTTACAGGTGGAATTACGCAAGGGCAATGACTTTGCAAGGGACTGGCTAGATAGTGCCATCCCAAGACTGAAAACCCACGAAGGCCGCTTATTAGCCCAAGTGCTTTTGCGTATAGATCCAAATAACTGGTGGTATGGACATATTGAAAAAGAGTTTTGGGTACACCATCGCTAATAGAGATGTTTTTGCTTAAGTGCATGGCCTTTAAAGTTGCAGGTTCCAGTATTTACTTGTTTTATGCTTCGACCAAGGTGCCTAGAGGTTCCCCTGTGAGTAAATAGCGACTTAAGCTTGCAGGCGCACGACCATCTAAAATGAGTGCCTGTTCTGCCCCTTGTTCAAGGGCGTTAAGGCAGCTATCTATTTTGGGAAGCATGCCCCCTTTTATGATGCCCTTGTCACGTAATTCTTGGATTTTAGTGCGATTTAGTTTTTTGATAACCTGACCTTCGCCATCAAGTACCCCTGGCACATCAGATATGAGGACAAAGTATTTGGCTTTAAGAGCGCCTGCAATGGCACCAGCTGCGAGATCGGCATTGATATTATAGCACGCAAAGTTGATTCCATTGGCAAGGGGGGCTATGACCGGGGTAAAGTGGGCTTTAAGGAGCGTCTCGATAATTTGGGTATTTACTTGCGTAATTTTGCCTACCTGCCCGAGTTTTATGTCAAGAGGTTCACACATTAAGAGCTCAGCATCGCGCCCTGATAGGCCAATAGCCTTAACACCTGCTTGGGCTAATCTAGCCACAACATCTTTATTGACACTGCCAGCCAAGACCATTTCCACAACTTGCATGGTGGCCGCATCGGTAACCCGCAAGCCATCAATAAATTTACTTTCAATATGTAAATTTTTGAGCATGCTATTAATCTGAGGGCCTCCTCCATGCACAATGATACAGGGATAATGCTCTTGTGTTAATTTTAAAATGGCCTTGGCAAAGGCTGCCGCTAAATCTGCTTGATCCATGGCGTGGCCGCCATATTTGATAACAGCGAGCTGCTCCATTGTGAACTCCTTCTGATATAAGGTTTTTTCGTCACGTTAACTTTAAGATGAGACACTATTTTTATGACTAAAGAGGTGAGAACGCGTTTTGCTCCCAGCCCCACGGGCCATCTCCATTTAGGTGGTGCCCGCACGGCAATTTTTAATTGGCTCTTAGCTAGACATTTTAATGGTAAATTTAGCTTAAGAATTGAAGATACCGATACCTTACGCTCTAAACAAGAATATACGGATTCCATTTTACAAAGCATGCGTTGGCTTGGTCTTGATTGGGATGGGGATTTAATCTACCAAAGTCAACGTACAGACCTCTATAAGGCCTATGTGGAACGCTTGCTTGAGCTTGGCAAGGCCTATTGGTGTAGCTGCACTGCGGAAGAAGTGGAAGCCATGCGCGTGAAAGCTAGAGCCCTGGGCCAAAAACCCCGTTATGATGGAAGATGCCGTGATCTTGGTTTAGGGCCTGCACCTGGGAGATGTGTGCGTTTACGCTTGCCTGCAACAGGACGCATTGCCTTTCACGATCTTGTCAAAGGCCCCATTGCCATTGATGTGCAAGAATTAGATGATTTTGTGTTGCTTAGGGCTGATGGCATGCCCACCTATAATTTAGCTGTGGTTGTGGATGATCATGAAATGGGCTTAACCCATGTTTTACGCGGTGATGATCATCTCTCAAATACCCCAAAGCAAATTTTAATTTATCAGGCGCTTGATTTACCAATACCTGAGTTTGGCCATGTGCCCATGATCATGGGCAAAGATAAGCAAAAATTATCTAAGCGCCATGGAGCTAAAGCTGTTATTGAATATGAAAAAGATGGTCTTTTGCCCCAGGCCTTGGTCAATTATCTAGCCAGATTAGGCTGGTCACATGGGGATCAAGAGTTATTTACCCTTGAGGAATTGGTAAAATATTTTGATGGTACAAATCTCAATCCCTCCCAAGCCTGTTTTGATGAGGTGAAACTTAGTTGGTGCAATGCCCAAACCATGCGCGGTCTCCCCTTAGAGACGCTGGCATGTAAAGTACAGCCATTTGTCGCAAACTTGGGCTTTGACACAAGTCTTGCCCGACTTGAACCTCTGTGCGCCATGTTTCGGGAACGCGCAAGTGACTTATGTGGCCTTGCAGCGAGCTTCAAGCCCTTGTTAGTTACAAGTAGCGAGCTTGAATATGTGGCTAAAGATACAGCTAAGCACTTTAATGCCCAAGGTAAAGTGTATCTAGAGGCCTTGATGAAAGTCTTTCAAAAGGTTGAGCCATTTACTTCTCTGCCCTTGAATGAGGCTTTAAATGCTTATGTTGCCGACAATAATTTACGCTTTAAAGATGTGGCGCCGCCCTTGCGTACAGCCTTAATGGGTTTCATGGGTGGGTCACATTTACAAGATATTATGGCGTATTTAGGCCCAGAAGAAACTCAAAAGCGGCTCCAACGTGCTATAGAGATGTGTTAAGCAAACTCTCCCGCAGCAACTTGAAGTTGCTGCGGGTCTTGTTTAGAGAGGGCTTAGGCTTCTTAAAAGATTGGTAAAGAGACCGTCAATGCCAGCTATAAAATGCTGCACATGGTCTGAGATGAGAATTAAGAGAATCCCTAAAAAGAGAAACCCCACGCCAATCTTTAAGGGAAAGCCGAAATCCATAATGTGCATTTGGGGGGAGGTGCGGGCGACTAACCCCAAGGCGACCTCGATGGCAAATAAGGCGACCATTACAGGTGCTGCAATTTTTAAGGCTAAGATAAATAATTGACAGGATAAATATTGGATTTGGTCGAGTAGAGTTTGATTAATTAAGAGATTGCCTGGAGGAACCAGTTTAAAACTTTGCGTAAAAGCTTGTAGTAAGACGAGATGCCCATCTAAGCAGAGAAAGACTAAGAGACTGACCATCCATAAAAAGAAGGCTGCAGAACCTGTTTGGTTACCAGTGAGCGGATCTGCAAAGTTAATCATGGTAAAGCCCATTTGAAAGCCTAGGAGCTCACCACCTGCTTGAATTGCCATAAAGGTAAAATTTACTGCAAGGCCAAGTACTAAGCCGATAAAAAATTCACCTAAGACCATTAAGATGAGTCCTAAAGGGTGCAGGCTAATGCCGGCTGTATTCACGGCAAGGGCTGGCCAGAGAGCTAGGGATAAAACAATCGT
This sequence comes from Desulfovibrionaceae bacterium, assembly GCA_017454005.1. Lineage (GTDB taxonomy): Bacteria > Desulfobacterota > Desulfovibrionia > Desulfovibrionales > Desulfovibrionaceae > Desulfovibrio. Next base: position 37,332 of record JAFTDU010000007.1, read on the forward strand.
CATAGCTCCTTTGACTTGGATGGGGATATTATTGGTATTAAATATGGGGAGCATAAACAGTACAATACTGATACGCATAAGCATGAGTAAAAAACTAAAGAGGAGTGCAGAATCAGTATTAAAAATGTTCATAAATTTTCCAAGTGCAGCAACGACACACTTTTCTGGGTGTTTAGGCGTTTAATTTTGAGCGAAAATAGAAAGATATGTATATGAGCAAAGTGACTTATAAAGAGAAATGTGCTTTTTGTTAAGAATGTATTGATGCAAGATTATCGCAAATTCTTATAGATATTGCAAGATTATCTTGTACTTGTGATTCTATTATCTATGATAACTATATAGTCTTTTATTTTAACGTAACTTAAATATGTATTTTCGAGATAGTCATTTTTTTGCCCTTGACAAACATAAATTAAAAAATCAGGCAAATTATTTTGCAAGTTCTATTTAGGTGCACACATATACTTATATAAACGAGCATACTAAATTAAGAGATAGGTTATAATAATTTATCTTGATAGTTTTTAGACACACTATTTAAAAAATTTTTTTTGAAATGTTGTATTATATACGCAATACTCTATTTGTAGTTATTGCAAGATTATGAACCTTAAATTCAACTTTATTTGGTACTACAAAAATTGTATATAAATATGATAATGGTTATCTGCATAGCCCTGAAAGACTGCAAAGCATATTATGAACAAAACAGAATATTTGTGTTCTATCATGATAATAATTGCATATACGCAACTCAAATATATTTTTCAAGAGTTACCATTATTTAAAGATTATTGAAATTTTTCTGCTCACTAGATGTTATGTTAACTTCTATGCGTAATTATTATGTCTACAACATTAACTCGTGAGGAATTGCTTGCGGCCCTAAAAGAGCACATCCCCGCAGCTAGAGAGAATAGTGCTAAATATAAAGATGTGCTCACAACCTTATTGAACTGTATTGGCGAGGGCTTAAAACGGGATGGCTGTGTCTTAATTAGTGGTTTTGGCAAATTTGAGTGCTATCCCAAGTTGGCTAGGCGCGTGCGCAATCCCAGAACAGGTGAAGCTTTAAATTTGCCGGCCCATAATGTGATCGTCTTTCGGGTCTCAGGGAAGTTACGGGAGGCCTTAAATTTGGAGCAAGACGAGATTTGCTAATTTTTTGTAGCACAACTTAGGCGCATTGTGGAAGAATCGGCCTAATGAAGCAAGCTGGCTGTATTTCTTTAAAATGTGCCACTAATGCTTAACGGGTTGTCTTGTGCTGTTTAATTCCTATGCGTTTTTATTATGTTTTTTGCCGCTAGTTTTACTTGTGACTAATGTGGCGGCAGCCATGGGCCCCAAGCGCCAAGCCCTATGTGTGCTGGCCGCTTCCCTTGTTTTTTATGCCTCCTGGGATCTGCAAGCACTAGTGCTGTTAGTGGGGATGGTTGTAATTAACTATGCTTTTGCGACAACCATGGCACGGCTTGAGTTAGGCGGTAAAGCCCGCAAACGGCTTTTAGCCTTAGCTATTGTCTGTAATCTTTTACCCTTGCTCTGGTTTAAGTACGCGGGCTTCTTAATAGACTCTGTTGGCTTTTTACTAAGTTACAACTTTGCCTTTAGTCCTCCGCCTCTACCTGCAGGGATCTCCTTCTATACCTTTATTCAAATCGCCTGGCTTGTCAGTGTGGCACACGGGGTGAATCAGCCTGCAGGAGTCGGTCAGCATCTTACATTTTCGACCTGTTTCCCCTATATCCTCTCAGGACCCATTGTACGCTATGAGCACATAGGCCCCCAATTGGCCGCTTTAAGGCAGCCATCGCTCAATATGTTGGCCTTGGGTTTAAGTCTTTTAATTGTAGGTTTAGCTAAAAAGGTTATTTTAGCAGATAGCCTAGCCCCTTATGCCAATAGTGTGTTCAATGCTGCGGAAAAAGGTTGGCCCTTGACAGGGGCTGAAGCCTGGCTTGGATCCCTCTGTTATTCAATGCAACTCTACTTTGATTTTTCAGGCTATACAGACATGGCCATAGGGATCGGCTTAATGTTAGGCTTGAGACTCCCTGAAAACTTTATTTCTCCCTATAAATCTACAGGTATTGTTGAGTTTTGGCGCAGATGGCACATTACCTTAGGCTTATGGTTGCGGGATTTTTTATATATCCCCTTAGGTGGCAATCGCAAGGGCAGACTGTGTCAATATCGTAATTTATTTTTAACGATGCTCATAGGTGGCGCTTGGCATGGTGCTGGGGTGACCTTTATTATTTGGGGCGCTCTCCATGGGCTTATGCTCTGTATTAACCACTTTTTTAGGGCACAGATTAAAGATACTAAGCTTGCAAAAGTTTTACAGCTTTTACCTTTCCGTATAATTTTTATTATTATTACCTTCTTTTGTTTGAATCTCTGCTGGGTCGTATTTAGGTGCAATACCTTGCAGGGTGCTCTAAATATGTATACTACCATGTTTAGTGGCAGCTTCTATAGTTTGCCAATTGCTAATACTCTCCAAGGATTTTTACCACACCATTATTTTAATGATTACTTGGGACTAGGCTTATTGCTCATCTCTTTATTTATAGTCTTTGCATTGCCATGTACCCATGAAATCTTTAATCAACGTGAAGATGCGCCCAAATGTTGGTTACAGTTTAGGTTTAGTAAGGCTTGGGCTTGGGCACTTTGTGCAAGTTTGCTTGTGACGTTGCTTTTGTTGTCACGTGCCTCGACCTTTTTGTATTTTCAGTTTTAGGAGGGGACATGGCGTGGATCAAGAAGAGCTGGGCCCAAAGTCCGCTAGCCTTTCTAAGTTATGGCAGTAAGATCATGGGCATATCGTTACTGGTCTTACTGTTTCTTGTGCTGCCCTATTCGTGGGTTTGGGTGTATTTATCTGGAGACGTAGGGGTGGAACGCGCAGTTGCCTTACAGGCAGACGGCGAGAATGTGCTCTTTGGCTCAGGTGTGTCACAAGATTTTGTGGACTATAAGTTGCAACTCTATACACAAGTCAAACCCAAGATCGTTGCCCTTGGTTCCTCACGCGTGATGCAGTTTCGTGGCGCATATTTTACGGCACCTTTCTTAAATATGGGGGGAGTTGCAGGTAATATTCCTGTGTTACGTTCAACCCTTGAGGCTATGCTCAAGGTGCATAAACCAGAAGCAATCATTTTAGGCTTGGATTTTTGGTGGTTTATGCCCACCTGGAATCCGGATCCCTTTATGGAAGAACCGCCAACAAGTGGCTCCTATGTATATAGCTTAGAAACTTTAAAAAAGCCTTGGGTATGGTTGTTGACAGGCAAAATCAGTGGTCGGGATCTCGCAGCACCCTTATTGCAGCTGTTTGGTTTGGGCTTTCGCGCTAATCGCTTGGGAATTATGGCCCAACAGACAGATGATGGTTTTGCCAAGGATGGTTCGTGGTATTATACAGCCGAGCTTACAGGGCAAAAACGGCCTTTTGATTTTCAATTTGAAGATACCTTTACGCAGATTGAATATGGCATGAAGGCTTTTTATCATGTGCAGAGTACCATGGCACCTCATGAGACCCATTTAGCTGCTTTAAGTGAAATCTATTGTCGCTTGCAAGCTTTAGGCATTAAAACTTATGTTTTCTTGCCGCCCTTAGCAGAACGCATCTTTTTGCGGCTGCAAAAGCTGGAAGATAAGTATCCCCATCTCTTTACTTTGGCACAGGCCTTAAAAGCCCGCGGTATACAGGTGCTTGATTTAAGTGATCCCAGAAAACTTGCCAGTGGCGATTGCGAATTTGTGGATGGGTTTCACGGAGGTGAGGTCACCTACATGCGCATTTTGCGCCATTTGGCAGATCAATGGGCAAGCCTTGTACAGTATGTGGATATGACGGCCTTAAATAAAGCCATTCGCGAGTGGAAAGGGCATGCCATGAGTTTTGATACAAATATCACAAGTGTAGGTGAAGTTGACTTTATGGAGTGGGGCTGCCCCAAAAAGCCTGGAAGAGGGCTGTAAATAGAAAGATATAGATGTTGATGTTATGAGTAGTCTTTTAAGTGCCAAGGTTTTGTTATTCTTTAGTTGGAGGCTCAAGTATTCTTACATGCATCGTTTTGTTGTTTTCTTAAGTTGCATTGTCTTTATGTTGTTTGTGGGAAGTCTCTTTGTGCATGAAGAGACCTTGGCCGCCAAAGTGGTTCAAGGCAAAAAAGGGCAAGAGAAACAGCCGCCAGCACCTCTAGAAGACAAGCCTAAAGCGTCGCCCATAACACCTGCCGAAGAAGCTGCCAAAGCTTTTACTAAAGGGGATTACGTTAAGGCACGTGAGATCTGGCAAAAAATGGCTGATAGCGAAGATGCCTATGCCATGAATAATCTTGGCATTATTTATGACAGGGGCTTAGGGGTACCGGTTGATTTGGGTCGCGCCCTCTTTTGGTTTGGCAAATCTGCCCAAGCTGGCAATCCTCAAGGCATGAGTAATTATGGTTGGATGCTGGATCAGGGGCGAGGGATTGCACCAAATCCCCAAGAGGCAGCCAGGTGGTATGATAAAAGTGCCCGCATGGGGCAGGCTGAGGCCCAATATAATATTGGACTTATGTATGAAAGAGGGCGCGGTGTACCCAAAGATCTAGCAAGTGCTGCAGCCTGGTATAGTCAAGCTGCCAGTCAACAGCAGACCGAGGCCTTAGCAAGGCTAGGTCATCTCTACCTTGAAGGCTTAGGGGTGCCAAAAGATGCTGCCAAAGCCTGTCTCTTGCTATATGCTGCTACCATGAATGGTAGCCAAGAAGCTATGCGGGAATTAGAAGCCTTAGCGCCCAAAGATGCATCCTCTAAAGGTATTGCCTTATTTGGGCAGCGTATGGATCAAACCAATCGCCGTACCATGCGGGAAGTGTTGCAAAAGTCTAATGTTCCAGGGATCAGGGTGCAAGATGACTTTATCTGCGACCTTTATGATGTCAGAAAGGCTGTGCCTGGAGCTGGGCAGATGACTGTATGTTATGGCAAGGCCCCTGAAGCACCATTAGCTTTTTTAAAAATTGACTATGCTGCACCCAGTAAAGAGTTTGCAAAAAAGCTCCAAGAGATGGTTGAAGGGCGTTTTGGTCCTGTCAGTGCCAGGGAGAGTGAGGAGTCAAGTCTTTGGAATATGGGTACATGTGTCATTGCGACTCAATATGTGCCTGCAAGTAACCAGCTAAGCTTAATGTATATGGTACCCAGGGTCTATCATCAAACCAAAGTTACTCAATAAGAGATGATGCCGTATAAACTTCCACCACTTTGGAGTGATTTGCATGACCTGGGCCGCAGAGGTGTTGGCTGGTTATTGATAGATGCCCTTCTCACAGGTCTCTTAGCAGGGCTTGTGATTGGCATCTTTCGTTTGCTCTACACATATATTTGTGCAGCCTTAATAGATTTACGGCTGACTTATAGTGACTGGACACTTGAGACAAGTATTATTTTAAGCGTCTTTTTAACTTGCTGTGCTTTTTTCAGTTTTAGCTTGTTACGCTTGGAGCCCTTAATTAGTGGGAGTGGTATCCCGCAAGTTGAGCTCATGCTGCAGGGGAAGATCCCTTTAATGAGCTTTGGGCGCGTCTTAGTGTGTAAATTTTGGGGGACACTGATATCTTTAATTTCTGGCCTCTCCTTGGGGCGTGAGGGCCCATGTATTATGATGGGTGCATCTCTTGGTCTTGGAGTTGGCAAGACCTTGCACAAAGAAAGCCAAGGAGGTTGGGCTAGATTTTTAATTGGCGGAAGTGTGGCAGGAATGACTGCAGCCTTTGGTGCACCCCTTGCAGGCCTTTTTTTTGCCTTTGAAGAGATGCGCTGTGTGATCACAGGAGCCATGTTATTCTTTTGTCTTGTGGCAGCAACTGCTGCTTATATTATGGTGCATTATATTCTTGGGATAGGTCTTGTCTTTCCCTTGAGTGCCCTTGACCCCTTAGAGTTAGATGAGCTCTTTATCGTTCCCTTGATAGGGCTTGCAGCGGGTCTCCTAAGCATTCTTTATAACAAGATCCTTTATGGCTTAACAGTCTTTGAGGATCATTTGCGTCTCCCACAAAGCATCCGTGTCTTTTTGCCTTTTGTTTTAACTTTCTTCTTATTTTGGCTCTACCCATTCGTATTAACAACCTTTGGCGTACAAGTGTTGGCTCTTGAAGGATGTAAACTGACTCTTATTGGCCTTGGGCTTCTTTTATGTTTTAAAATTTGTTTTTCAGGCTTAAGTTTTGCATCAGGGGTTTCGGGTGGCTTATTGATGCCTATGCTTTGCGCAGGTGCCATATTTGGAGCCCTTGTGGTTAAAGGGTGCCTTATCTTGAATCTGATCGGTCTGCATCAAGAGGGAGTCATCTTAGCCTTAGGCATGGTTGGCTTATTTGCAGGTACAGTTAGAGCCCCTTTGACTGGGAGCTTTTTAGTGTGGGAGATGACAGGTTTTGGGCCGAATATTTTCTGTTTACTTTTATGTGCGCTTTGTGCCTGCTTGATCTGTAATTTCTTTAAGGTTGCGCCGATCTATGAGAGTTTAAAGGAGCGGCTTTTACAAAAGTCCGCCTAGCTTGCGTTGTTGCGTTGTTGCGGTTGGCATTTTTTGTGGCCAGGCACGCATGCAGCGCTATCAAAGGCAAGACTTAAATCATGAGAGTACGAGAGTTAAATTATGCAGGTAATCTCATAAAACTCTTAGAAAAACTATAGAGATTTAAGGAAAGATAATTATATTATTTTCTCTAGAAGAAATCAGAGATTTTTAATTATGTTATGATAGACTTGAAAATTTCTTAAAAAGCACTTTTTCGTTCACCAAGCATATATTTTTTATCTTATTTATGAAGGAGGGGCGGCTCACGACCCATTTGGGGTGTGCCGTAAACTTTTTATGACACGCAAGGATCGTACTGAGGGCATCTATAGTCGGCGTGAGGTCTTAGATGACGGAGAACGCAGGCAATATTGCTTAATCCAACTCAAAGATCTGCTTACTTATGCCTACCGTTATTCCGAAGATGTCAAGAAACGTTTTGATCGGGCACAATTTAATGTGGACAAATTTAAAAGTTTGTCTGACATTAAGCATATCCCGATTTTAAAAAAGAAAGAACTCATCTTCTTACAATCCATGGGACCGCGTTTGGGGGGCTTGTTAACCCGCGATATCGGCGAATTACGGCGCATTTTTCTCTCCCCAGGTCCTATTTTTGATCCTGAAGACCGTACGGAAGATTATTGGGGCTATACCGAGGCTTTTTATTCTGTAGGTTTTCGCCCAGGCGATTGTGTGCAAAATACCTTCAACTATCAATTAGGGCCTGCAGGCTTCATGTTTGAAGAACCTTTGCGCAATCTGGGCTGTGCTGTCATACCTTCTGGTCCAACCGATGCCGCGACCCAACTTGATATTTTGCAGAAGTTGCGTGTGTCAGGTTATGTGGGAACACCAAGTTTCTTGATGCACTTAGCAAGGAAAGCTGAAGAAAAAGGCATTAATTTACGCAAAGAATTATTTTTAGAAGTTGCCTTTGTGACAAGTGAGCGATTATCAGAAAAGATGCGTTCCCAGCTTGAAAAGAAATTTGATATTATTTTACGTCAAGGCTATGGGACAGCAGATGTGGGCTGCATTGGTTATGAATGTTTTCATAAGTGTGGTTTACATATTGCAAACCGCTGTTTGGTAGAAATTTGTCATCCAGATACGGGGATCCCATTAAAAGATGGGGAAGTTGGCGAAATTGTTGTCACAGCGTTCAATAAAACCTATCCCTTAATTCGTTTAGCCACAGGGGATTTGTCCTACATTGACCGCAGTCCTTGTGCTTGTGGGCGCACAAGTCCGCGGCTTGGTAGCATTGTTGGACGCGTAGATACCACAGCCCGTATTATGGGCATGTTTGTCTATCCCCATCAGGTGGAACAGGTCATGAGCCGCTTTGAAGAAATCAAACGCTGGCAGATTGAAGTGACCAATCCTGACGGCATTGATGAAATGACGCTCTACATTGAAGCCACAGATTTTAAGCGCCAAGATGAGTTGCTTCATCAATTTAGAGAAAAGATTAAATTACGGCCGACCTTATATATTAAGACGCCAGGAAGTCTTCCTGCGCAAATTCAACCCATTAGTGATAAAAGAAAATGGGATTAATTTGAGGGGGGTTAAATGCAGGCAGTAGCAGAGTGGGAGAGCTTTTTAGCGTGGCTCATTTCCCGTCACAAAGAGATTAAGATGGCTGAGGACAAGGCCAAAGAGATGCTAGAATCAAATGATCCTGTAGGTTATAGGGCGCATTTGCAAAAGAAAGCAGAACTTGTGGCAGATCTTTTAAAAGATAGTAAACCTTATGTTGTTGCCTTAGAACCTGATCTTAAGGATAAGGTTACAGGCATCTTAAAACCTTTTGCCATGAGTGCTGCCTATGGCTTATCCCTAGGTTCCCCCTTTTATTGGTCAGCGCTGTTGTACCGTGATGATCATGGCAAGGACGAACCTGATAATTTGCAGTGTGTGATTACGAAGATGCAAGATGAGGGCCCTGATTTTGTTGTTTAAAGTTTAAAGATGAAAGATTTAGAGGATATGATGCAAAAAGTATGGTTAGTGCTTGTGTGTCTTGTGGGACTTGGTTTTAGTACAAGTGCCGGGGCTGCAGAAGATCGCTTTGCCAGTGCTGATCTTAATCATGATAGTTTGATGAACAAGGAAGAGTTTCAAAAAGCCTTTCCTGAGATTACAGCTGAAGCCTTTCAAATGATTGATACCAACAAGGATCAAGTTATTGATCGCACAGAATGGCAGAATTTTCGGGGCGGGCACCAAGGGATGATGCAAGAAAACAAGCGCCCTTTAATTGAAGCACCTGCAAAATAGGGCTTGGCAAAGTAATTTAAGATTAAGCAGAGGCAAGATGTGGCAGAGAGCTTTGTGGTAGATGCAAAAAAAGCTGCCCTAAAGCAGCCTAAATTTTTGCCCATGAGCCGGCTAGAAATGGATGAATTGGGGTGGGATGAGCTTGATGTGTTATTACTCTCAGGCGATGCCTATGTGGATCATCCATCTTTTGCATGTGCCTTGTTAGGACGTCTCTTGATAAGTCATGGGTGGCGCACAGGAATCCTTGCGCAACCTAATTGGCAAGACAAAAGAGCAGTGACGCTCTTAGGCAGACCTAAGCTTTTTTGTGGCATTGCGCCAGGCGCTGTTGACTCCATGCTTGCAAACTACACAGCCATGCGGCAAAAGCGCAAAACTGATGCCTATGCGCCAGGAGGGAAGATGGGCTTTAGGCCCAATAGGTGCAGCATAGTCTATGCAAATCTTTGCCAGCATGCGTTTCCAGGCTTGCCTGTGATTTTGGGGGGAATTGAAGCCTCAACGAGGCGCCTCACCCATTATGATTTTTGGACAGATAGCCTACGTAGGCCTCTTCTTTTTGATGCCAAGGCAAGCCTACTAGTCTATGGCATGGGAGAGCTGGCCATTCTTGAAATTGCGAGCCGCCTAAAAAATAATGAAAGTCTCTTAGGTATCTGGGGAACCGCCTGGATTTCGCGTCTAAAAGACGGGGAGCCTATCGATGTTCCAGAAGACTATGTGCATAGTGATGCTATAGTCTTGCCGAGTCATGCCTTATTAATGCAGGATAAAGAGGCACTGCTCAACCAAGCACTTTTGCAGGAAGAGTTACTGCAACGTGGCAATAAGTATGCCTATGAGCAAGTTGATTCGAGAGCACTCATGATGGCGCCGCCGGCAAGAAGGCTCACAACAGCAGAGCTAGATTTTCTCTATGAGCTGCCCTTTGCGCGCAAGCAACACCCAAGCTATAAGGCGCAAATAGCTGCCGCAACCATGATTGAGACGAGTATGACAAGCCACAGGGGTTGTGGGGGCGGGTGCTCTTTTTGCTCCATAGCGCTGCATCAGGGGCGGAGAATTGCCTCAAGATCCAAAGAGAGTCTTGTGCGCGAGGCCAAAATCTTAGCCAAAGAACATGGGGCCAAGAGGCGGGGCAGGGGCGTTGCCATTTCCGATGTGGGTGGGCCCACAGCTAATATGTGGCAGGCTAGCTGCACACATCCTAAAAAAGACAATGCCTCTTGGTATTGCAAGCGGGTTAGTTGTTGTTATCCTGCAATCTGTCCTTTTTTTCATGTGCCGCATGCAAAGCATATTGAGTTACTAAGAGCGATTAAAAAGCTAGAAGGGGTTAAACAGGTGCGTGTTGCCAGTGGGGTGCGGGCTGATTTAGCCTTGCAAGATAAATCATGTCTTGAGGCTTATATCGCCGAATTTACAGGCGGGCAGCTCAAACTTGCCCCAGAGCATTGCGTGCCACATGTCTTAGAGCTTATGCGCAAACCACCCTTGGCTATTTTTGAAGAGTTTTTGACTGTGTTTAAGCTTCAAAATAAGCTATTGCACCGCAAACAGTATGTTGTGCCCTATCTCTTAAGTGCCTTTCCAGGTTGTACAGATGCTGATATGCAAGAGTTGTCTTCCTGGCTCTCTCAACGCAATTGGACACCTAAGCAAACCCAGTGCTTTATTCCAACCCCTGGCACAGTGGCAACTGCCATGTATTATTGTGCGAAAAATGCGCAAGGGACAGCTATCTATGTGGCGCACAGTGATGCCGAACGCCTGCGGCAGCATGAATTATTAGTGCGCCCCCAAAAAAAAGCCAAGAATAAGCCAAAATAGGCAGAAGTCATAATTGACATTCCCAAGTAATATTTAAGATAAGCGTAATCTGCACATTTTTTTCTTTGCGAGGGCCTGCATGGCGCACATTTTGGATCGGCTGCAGAGGGTAGAAGAAAACCAATATTTTCAAGAACAATTGGTTGAAGAGTTAAATGCTTTGGTTGTAAGCCAACAAGCTGAAATTGCAAGTTTAAAACGGGACTTAGATGGCGCTCTGCAAAAGCTACAAGATATTGTGCAGCTGATCGATCTGCATTTTGCAAATACGAAGCCGCCCCATTATGCAGAAAAGATCTGACATTACAATCTAACATTAAGATCAAACAAGAGCTTTTTTTCTTGCAAGAGAGGGCTTCTTGGGTGTTTATTATGTCGAAAAAATATACCTATGCCCAAGAGCAGTGTATTCGCAGTGCAGGAAAGGTTATGCAAAAGACTAATATGCTCTGGCCAGGTGCCAGGGTTGGTGTTGCTTGCTCAGGCGGCGTAGATAGCTTTGTGTTGCTCAAGGTGCTAAAAATTCGGCAAGGCATAGTGCCGTTTCCATTTGAGCTCATGGTCTTGCATCTAAATCCAGGCTTTGAACCAGAGAGTCATACGCCACTCTTTAAGTGGGTGAGCAAAGAGGGTTTAGCTAGCCATTTTGAACTTACAGATTACGGTTTAGTTGCGCATTCTAATATGAATCGCAGCAAATCGCCTTGTTTTAGGTGCGCGTGGCTAAGACGCAAACACCTCTTTAATCTTTGCCAAAGTTATCATTTGACCCATTTGGCTTTGGGGCATAATGCTGATGATTTGCTGGCAACCTTTTTTTTAAATCTGTGCAATAATGGACGTGTGCAAGGGATGCAAATGCATGAGATGTTTTTTGGGGGAAGTTTGCGCTTAATCCGTCCCTTGTTGCTTTTAGAAAAAAAGACAATAGCAACTGCTGCGAAACAGTGGCAGCTGCCAATAATATCCAATGCCTGTCCGTCAGCTGCAACGACCATGCGGCGAGCTATGGAGGCCAAACTTGGAATTTTAACAGGTGAGGCCAAGCAAGCCCGGGCTTCCATGTATCATGCCTTGACGCGCTGGCAACTAGAGCTTGAGACACCTAAATCTTAAAATATAGATTCTTTTTGCTAATCAGGGGCCTAAAGAAACTTTGGCCCGTTTATTTACCAGGGGAGGCTGTGATTTTATGAGCACCCAAGAAGTGGCGACCTTTGAAGGTTTGCCTGTGCCTAAAGCCAAAGTAGAGCAGGCCCAAGCGGAAATTGATTTTAACAATCCGACGCTGACCTTGAGTTATGGCGCCAAGACCATGGATGAAATTTCCAAATTTACGGATTCCTTGCTTGGGAGCGTCATGGTCAAGGATTCTGGCCCGGTGGGGCAAGGCCTCTCAGATCTCATGTTGCGTTTAAAAGATGTTGATCTTGATCAGATTTCAAACTCTAATAAAGGCTTTTGGGAATCACTACCTGTCATTGGGCGCTTATTTAATTCTCTAGAAAAGACTATGGCCCAGTTTAATACGGTGCTTGAGCAGGTTGAGGGGATTACTAAGAAATTAGAAGATGCCATGTATGGTTTATTGAAGGATATTAAGGTCTTAGATCAACTTTATAATCATAATAAGAATTTCTATGAAGAATTAACAGCCTATATTGAGGCTGGTGAAGATAAACTTAATGATGCACGCAACACTGAATTACCACGCCTTGAAGCGATTGCCAAAGAGACCAATGATAATTTAGCTGCCCAAAATGTGCGAGATTTTGCTGACAAATTAAACCGTTTTGAACGTAGACTGCATGATTTAAAACTCTCTAGAACCATTACTTTACAAACTGCGCCGCAAATTCGCATGATCCAAAGTAATGATCAAAATTTAGCGGAGAAAATTCAGACAAGTATCTTGGCAACCATTCCCATTTGGAAGAATCAGATGGTGTTGGCATTGTCGATACATGGGCAGCGGCAGGCCGCGCATTTGCAAAAGGAAGTCGCGGATACAACCAATGAGATGTTGCGCAAAAATGCAGCCATGTTGCAGAGTTCAACGGTTGAAACTGCTAGAGAGGTTGAGCGCTCTATAGTTGATCTTGAGACTTTAAAAGATGTGCAGCAGCGCTTAATTTCAACCATTGAAGAGACCATGCACATTGTGCAACAAGGCAGACAGCAAAGGCATAATGCGGAGAAAGAGCTGCAACATATGGAAGCTGACCTAAGAGATAAATTGACCGCCTTGGCTAAACAAAAGGTGCAGGATGAAATCACAAGTGCCCATGGTTTAGGTCAGGCACTCTCAAGGAGACAAGATTAGCCTTTCTTTTCATGGCTGCAGGCGTTTTTTGGTTGCTATCTCAAAGTATTTTGAGTTTAGCTAGACATTGATTCAAAAGAATCAAACGATCATTTTTGGGAATTTATCTTATGCCTCCTGCCAATGCACAACCAACGCAACTTTCAGAGAAAAAATTTAATTTACTGCAACGTATCCTTGTCCATATTTTAGGCATCTCAATTGCAGTAGCCTTAAATAGTAATAATTCGCTGGAAAGCTTTCTTGCTTATTTAGGCACAATCTGTTTGTTGCCACGTGGAAACTGGTATCAAGTTCCGTGGTTAATTAATTTAGGCGCAGGCGTAATCCAAGCTGTGCTATCTTTTGTCTTAGGGGTTGGTATTGCAATTGCCTTATTTTTAGGTGGCTGCCAATCCTGGTTGCAGCGCATTTTTAAACAAGGTTTTCAGCTTGGTTGGGATTGGCTTATAGCGCCCTTTGCCTTAGTTGGCATAGACTTTTTAGTCGATAATGCCGCTGGGAAAGTATCGTTATATGTGCTTGGTATAATTTTTGGGCTGCTGTTACTTGTGACTCTTGCCTGCCACTATATTTATAATAAGCTGCATGCTGAGGCACAGCATGCTGAACAATTAAAAACTGATCTGGCAAGAATGCAGAAGGCTGTGCTTGATCCTGATTTTCCCAAAGAACTTTCTAAGGAAACGCAGCAGTTTACAGAACAGATTGTTTTTTTGCAGGGTAATGTTCAGGGACGAGTGCGGGAAGCCTTTGCAATAATAGAGCGCATTCATACTACAGTTGAGGCCCTCTTGCGCTATTTAGCCGCCAGTAAGCCAAGTCAAGCTAGTGGTTGGGCCCAAGGGTTACTGCGTTCAACCAATTGGCGACGCCAAGGGCAGACAGGTGCGAATGAGGTGCAGGCCATCTTGCAAGAAACTATTGTGTATTTGCGTGGGGAACTTAGGAAATATCGCAGCGTTTCCAAAGATGAAGAGCTGTGGGAAGAAAAGTTTCATCGCTTTGAACTTTTGGCCACAGAACTCACGCAAAAAGCACAATCTGTGCCTGCAAATTTAGCTACGCCGTCTTTAGAAATAGCTAAGACTACGCTAGAGATTGTGAAAAATATGCGTGAGGATCCGCAAGATAGGAGTCCTGGAGAGCGTTTCTTAGATCGTTATTTAGTGAGTGTGCATAAAATAATTGATGAATATGTGCGATTATCTCAAGGACCCAAGCAAGCAGAATTAGAAGAAGCCTTTGCCCGCAGTGTTGATGTTATTGAGCGCATGAATAAGCTTTTTCACGATGAGTTAGTCAATTTGTTACAGAATGATACTATTAATTTTAATGCTGAAGTTGAAGCGATTGATGCAATGTTGAAGATGAAAGGACACTAAATTTAGATTGCATTTCTTAAACTAAGATAAATTTTTTACGAGTGATTGCAATAGAACATAACTAATAAGAGTAGTATATACGCAACATACGACTACAGGCAGATAAAAAGATCATCATGAACGATGTTATTTTAAAGTTTTATGAAAATTAAATTATTTGATTGTGTTAGAATGGTAAATAAGTTTGCCATTTGAATTTATTTGATGTTTAATAAAAAAATATTTTATAGATAAAAAATATATTCAATACACTGCAGATAGGGGAACCGAAGGGCATTACACAATATGACAAGTATGTGCGGTTCCCCACTCTTTCCTACCACATATCCTCACTTTTTATTCCCGCCTAAAACTTTCAAGCCGATCCCTATAAATTTTTTTATACAGATATAAATTTGACACAGTTGTAAGACAAATAATAAAAGTTTTGCCTAATATTTTTATTGGATCAATAATACAAGCGTGTGCCTGACTTAAAAGGAATACTTGTTTTTAGAGCTGACTTAACTAGCAAGAAATAAAGACTAGAAGTTTGATACTTGAGTTATTTTTAGCAAAGAAAGTATTGAATCAGAACTCTTCAAAATTTGTTAGATGGTTTGGTTTAATTTTTATGGTGTGCGTGTAATTTAATATTTCATTATATTATAATGATAATTCGCTAGAATGTTTTACACATTAGAAGTCTTAAACATTTGAATAACTTCACCTTTTCTTTGAGTTGTAGATATACCATCAGTTCTGGGAAAATAAATGACTTTGCAATAATCTTTTAAAAAATCGAATTTATTATTCCAATCACTACCCATACAAAAAATATCTACATGATATAATTGTATATCAGAGATCTTTTGTTCCCAATTGTTTTCTGGAATCACCAAATCAACATATCGTAGGCTTTCTAAAATAGTTTTTCTCTCTTGAAAATTTTGTACACAAACTTTATTTTTCATGTTTTTATTAAATTCGTCTGTTGAAAGAGCGACAATCAAATAGTCGCCTAATGCTTTAGCTCTCTTTAATAAATTTATATGCCCGTAATGTAATAAATCATATGTTCCATATGTTATGACTCGTACCATAAAGCATCTCGAATAATTTAAGAGATTAATGAACAATATAAAATTGATGACTTGTATTACAAATAGCGATTTGGCAAACTAAAGCACTATGTAATGTTAAAAAAATGACATATTCTTATATTAGCCTTATTAAAAATAATATAAACATAATACATTTTATTTTTGCCTAATATAAAAAATAACTAATTAAACACACTTTAATATAGTTTATGTTATGTTCCTTCAATTTATGATTCATTTATGATATATAGAATATTGCTTAGAAATAGGTGAATAACATTGTATACAATTTAGTAATAAAATTTAATTAATTATTATTTGTCATAATTAAAACAATAATCTTCTATTATTATAATTATATAGAGCAATCTTTACAACAGCACTGTTTACACGCTAAAAGATAGTGTTATATTTTGATAATTAACTAATGATCATGATTTTGTTCTGAGAAATTAATGTCATGAATATGAATTATTCCATAGTTATTGTTTCCAAGATCAATGAAAAGTGATGTAATTTTTTTATTATTCATAATCTTAAAAGCATCCTGTAATGACGAATTTTGATCAATTATTATTGGATTAGCAGTCATAATATCTTTTGCTCGCTTTGTTAAAAGATTGTCACACATTGATCTTCTTAAATCGCCATCCGTTATGATTCCAATCAATTTACCGTTATCAGTTATACCTGTACATCCTAACATTTTATCGCTTATTTCAATAATTACTTTGCTCATTAAATCATTTAAATCGCAGAGCGGAACTTCATTGTTTTGATGCATCATGTCTTGCACTTTCAGTAATTTTTGGCCTAGATTTCCTCCAGGATGAAATGATTTAAAATCTTCGGGAGTAAAACCTCGAGCTTGCATAAGAGCCATTGCGATTGCATCTCCTAAGGCTAAACTCATTGTTGTTGAAGTGGTTGGCGCGCAATCTAATGGACAAGCTTCATGTATAGAAGGAAGTATTAATGATAGATCAGAAATCTTTGCTAAAGGACTATGTTGGTCACTAGTAATAGCAATTAACGGTAAA
Source organism: Desulfovibrionaceae bacterium (assembly GCA_017454005.1). GTDB lineage: Bacteria > Desulfobacterota > Desulfovibrionia > Desulfovibrionales > Desulfovibrionaceae > Desulfovibrio. The sequence continues at coordinate 53,882 of JAFTDU010000007.1, forward strand.
GAATGGATCTTTGCAAAAGTTAAAATATCACTTAGCTCATGAGTATTGCCAGAATTAGAGATCGCAACTATCGCATCTCTAACAGTGACCATTCCAAGATCTCCATGTGAAGCTTCAGATGGATGGATGAAATAGGCTGGAGTACCTGTGCTTGCAAGTGTCGCTGCTATTTTTCGAGCAATGTGACCACTCTTGCCCATTCCTGTTACACCGACCCTGCCTTGAATTTTTAACAAAATGTCAATACATTTTGAAAATGAGTCGTTTAACGAATTACTTAATTTCAGTAATGCATTACCTTCAATAGTGATTGTCTTTTTCCCAATATCTAAAGCCTGTGTAGCATCAAATGCATAAAATTTATACATAAAAACATTCTATCCTTATATTCTATAATATATATTATTTACAGAAGTAATAAAAATATAAATTCATTTAGAATGTTGAAATAGTATATATTAAAATACATCATTTTATTTTGAAAAATGTAATTACAAACATCTACATTAAATACGAATATATCATTTCTTTTTAGAGAAAAAGAAATGATTAAGACACAATCATAACCATAAAATATTTGCAGAGAATAATTTAATATAAAATTTCAAACATACTATTAGTTTAACCATACATCAATAAACATTGTATCAATACCATTAATTTATTTATTATCTAAATGTAGCAAGTTCCAATAATTCTAAATTACTTATTTCTACCATATATTTATATAGCTTGTAATATTTTATATGTGACCACTACATTAAAACTTAAACTTGAGGTTAATAATTTTTAATTATTAAACACTAAGTCTTGTTATAAATACATTCATTGAAATGTAAAACTCACAGAATAACATATGTAAATCATGTATGTAAATGTGATAGTACTTTTATTAGTCAGATTAGTTAGTGATGCTATGTTAGTTACTGTAGTATGTTTAATTTGTTTTTATTTAAGTGTACAAAGATATTTACTATTGATTGAGTATGCTTTGAAAAAAGTATGTAGTCAATACATTGATGCGATATAACGCTTTTTATACCCAACAGTATCAAAGAATGTGCTGCAACATGATTGTCAATCTGACACACAGATTAAGTTTAGAAGTATTTAAAATTGTACAAGTCGATATGATTTGATGTGCTATAGTTAACGCAAATTATATAATCTGCTTGCAGAGTATAAATGGCGTGCCGTCACCCTAAATATGGCAACTTTAAAAATATTAAACAACTTAATAATGTTGCATGCAGCACATATTAGAATGAAAGCACCCATTTATTGTGACCTAGAGGTTTATATGTTTACTGAACCATCTAATAGAGATACAATACTATTTATTGATAGCATAATTATAGTAATTTTTGAGCAGAATTCATATGCACATCAGTCAATTATGATACAAATGCAACGAGCTGTAAAAGGAAATATGATTCAATAAAGTTCAGATCATGAATTTATTTAATCAGAATAATAATGTTATAACAATATCAATATTCTGATATATTTTTTACTATAGTATTATGCTAAACAGATCTGTATATATAAATATCATAATATTATTTTAACCATTGACTAATTTTTTGTTTTATTATACATATATCGTTTGAATCAATTGTATAACATTTTTTATAAAAATATAAAAGTTTTAAGATTTTTAATTCATCTACATAAAAATCTTCCTGCAATGTATTTTTTATATCATCCTCATTTTTTAATAATTTAGAAACTGCATAATTATAATCTGATAGGCCTGTAACATAAACTGATTTTTTATGCATAAGAGCTTCAAAACCGACGCCAGAATTAGCAGTAAATACTGCATCACAATTTTTTAAAATAGAATGTACAGAACAGTCAGTTAAAATAACATTTTCTAAATCTTTTATTTTCATTAATTCATTAAATATTTCTAAGCTATTACAGTAAGGATGACGTTTTACTACAAGCTTATAAGACTTTGGTAAATATTTTAATAAATTACGTAATAAATCTAAACAAGAAATATAAGCAATATTAGATACAATATCAGTTCTTACTTGCATTGGAATAAAAATGTATCTTGAAGAGCAATGAAAATCATCTGTATTTTGATCATATTTAGAAATATTTTTTTCTACATAATCTGAGTATAATTCATTATAATTTGATTTTAATTCTTTTATATCTACATTTTTACAAAAATCGTCAATTAAATTATGAGTTAATGCTAAAGATGAAAATCCAGCGAAACCTTTATGATCAATTGAGCAACGTGCATTAAGAACAGATTCTTGAATATGTAGCCACTTTAAATTACTTTTATCTGAATGCGTATGATATGAAATTCCAAATTCGCCTATGATATTGTTAGCGAATCTCCAATTATATTGATGCAATGGTATTAACACTACATCTTCCCTAGCATGGAGTATGTCGTAAAGATTTCTGTAAAATTCTCTAACGGTATTGTATGTAGGTTTTTCATCTTCAGAAGTACTAAAGAAAATAGACGGTATATAAAACTCTATTAATTTTTTATTTGAATATTTTATTTTTTCGAAAGGAATGATCTCATTGGTATTAGTGATACATAACGGATCTATACATTCTTCGTTTTTTGATGCTATATGTACGATATCAAGTATGTTTTTTAAGTTACCGGCAATAATATTATAATAATGTATATAAGTAGCTTTATTTTTAAAATTATGAGATTCAAGAAAATGTTTTAGTACGTCTAATTTTCTAATTTTAAGTAAGTTTATTAAAAATGATTTAATGTTTTTTGAGTTATAGTTATAATTTTCTATATAATTTTCAATATTATTTTTTATTTCAGCAAAACGTAGATCAATTTCTCTAGTAAAAAGAACTGAAACTCTTAAAAGCATTGAAAAATATTTAAAATTCACATCACCCTGTAGTTGGAGTATATTAAGAAAAGTCTCATTTGCTTCTTCTAACATGTTATGTTCAAGTTCAAAAGCAAGTTTTTTATAATATAAATATCCTTTAGTATAATTGCATGCTATTGATAAAAAAATATGAGCTTCTTTAATTTTTTCGTCATTTGCATATATTTCCGCAAGTCTTAATAAGTATGTTTCATTATCTGAATAAATCTGTTGCAGTATAATGTATATGTTTCTTCTTAAATTAAGATCAGAAATTTGTTCGATTTTAGGAAGCATTTTTTTAAAATTAAAAGATGTAATGTTATCCTTAGTAATATTTATTGTAAAATAATTGAAATCACATTTTATAAGATATCTAAATAATCTATAAAATAGAACAGCTTTATCTTGGTGCTTAGAAACGGTATCTTTTTTTTTCGATTGATATACTATTTTTTCACTTAGTTCTTCTTTTAATTTAAATCCATAAAAATTTTGGGGATATAACGCACAAGCTTTATCAGCTAAACTATTCAGTTCTTTAAAATATTTATTGTTTAAATTATTTCGTTTGTAAGCGTTTGCCAATAATTTAATTTTTTTTAAAGATGGTTTTTTTTGAAGAATCTTGGACGCTAAAGAAAAACAGTTGAAATAACATAACAATATATAAAATAAATTGATTACAAACATAACTATCTCACATAAAAAATTTATATTGAACTTTTTTCACAATATCACGAAGATATTTTTGTACTGATGTTAATTGGAATTTACCATTTACAGTATCTAAAATAGCTTGAGCGGCAATTTTAGAATTATTACTGTTACATTTTTTAAATAATTCATTAATCAATTGAACATTTAATTTGTCTTTTGCCACCTGGAACAACGATTTAATATTAGAGCAAGTTAATAAATTAGGTGCACCTATGGACGGTCCCAAAATACTGCGTTTGTTTATTTCTATGCTATCCTTATCAAGTTTTGGGCTATTAAAAATATCTTTTAAGTCTAGCAAAATAATTGGTATCTTGCAGTATAACGCATCAAATATGGCACCACTATAATCTGAAATCATGAGATCAGTTACTGTTAATAAAGAATATATATCATCATTTGCGCCAAAAATTTTTATATTTTTCTTATTTTTTATTTCTTTGCATTTATTTTCGATTATGTCGGAATTATGATGTATTTTTAGCATTAGATTAAAGTCATCGGAAAGTTTTATAATATTGTCTAAATATAAATCTATGCTAGAGATTTCTCCCCATGTTGGAGCATATAAAATTGTTTTTTTATTAGGATCTAAATATTGACTTAATTGTTTTTTATTATCGGCTTGAAATATTGCACTCTCCCAATTATCGTGCTCAGGATTTCCTGATTCTACAACTGGAGAAAAATATTGAAGCTTTTGTGTAGCATAAGGGCCATAAGAAAGATTTAAGTCGGCTAATGAACGCCAGGCTCCATAATTATGAGGTTCTTTAGCATATCCATATTGTAAAAAAACAATTTTAGAATTAGAAATTTGTTGTATACCAGGAAAAACAGTTTGAGCAACAATTACGTCAAATTTATTATCTAAAAATTTTGTCAAACCTTTCTTCACAACAATTGTTGGGTTATTATAATCTTCAAAAAAAGTGGTGGGGAAAGTAGGCAAATTTCCATTTTGTCTGTCTTCAATAATTCTAAATGCACCAGGAAAGAGGTTTATAATATTATTAAAATGTCTGAATTGAAATGGATTCCAACCAATAAAAGCGATCCTTATATCACTGTATGTTTTCATACAAAGTCCATAAAAATCATAAGTATTAATAGAAAAGAAAAATAGTAAGACTTTTTAAGTAAATTAGACATTGCCAGTAAACAAAAACAACAAGTCCGTTATGGCTGTTGACAGAATATATTAAAGCTTACAGGAGATCAAGATATACTTGATGGTGAATTGTTAACTAAAAATCAACATTGGTCGATGTAATAATGACTTAGATAATATGCTATAACATAATGATATTGTAAGATATATTATTATAAGTATTTGTATAGATGTACTCTACATGTATATCGTTTGCAGTGAATAAAAGTTATTATAAGCTGATTATTAGAGCAAGTGATAGGATATATAATATATATCAAACCTCCGCGAAATATATTATGAAAGTATTGTATTAGTTTATCTTATGTTTTATATGTGATGGTCGAGATTTATATTGAATAAGGAGGCAATATATAAACGGGTTTGCCTATTTTGATTATACACACAACAAGCTACTTTAGATTTCATCTATTGTGAGTGCAATCTAAAACGAAGTATTCTTAGATAAGCAGCTGTTTAAAAATTCTTTTGGGCGCATTTGAGCATACTAACATAACTTTAGCATTAGCTTAAAATAAGCATTATACGGTATTCTCGACATTTAGTAGTCGAGTGATCTATGGGCAAATAAAGTTTATTGATGACGGTTAGACTTTTATAACATTAGTTAAATGTACTAGAACATGAGGATGTAATAGTTTTTTGTGTGATTCATATAATAAGGAGCTAAATATATTACTATTTTATTAATATATTTTCTATTTTGCGATTACAAAAATAAAGTACTATGTATGAAATGGTATTACGAAACGCATTGTCTTTAGTGAAACACGATTTTTGGAATATGGAATGCGTGATTCTTTGTTTAATCATGTGCATTGAACTAGATAAATCTACTCAGTAACACAAAATATGATTTATGATTAAATTCTATTATTGAATTCTGTTATTTACAATATCATATATCATATATCATATATTTATATAACTCATGTATTAATAATAAAAAGATAATAAGATGATAATAAAAAATATAACTGCTTGATGTATGATCTAGTATAATTAATTTTAGAATTATGCAAAAACCTTGATTTAATTTACAAATTAATTTTATTATTTTTTATTTAGCATTTTATTAAATGCATATGATGACAATTTATTAGTACAATGTAATAATGTTATAAAATACAGTGAATGTTTCTTCTCATTCTATATAGATAACATCAATAAGTTAATTATATAATATTTTATATTTCATAATAGACATATTATTATAATGAAGTAAAAATACTTGAAATGTTTGAATAACTTTTTCTTCGCTGTATAAAGTTGCAAATTAAATTATTTAAATATCTTTTGTAATAGACCAAAATTTAGATTTATTTATACATTTTGCATTAGGTTTATAATATGGTTTGTCCCAATTTAGTAAAGCAGGTTCCCAAGCTATATTTTTTTTTATAATTTTAGCAGGAACTCCAGCTGCTATACAATTATTAGGTATGCACCCTGACACAAAAGAACCGTAACCTATTATTGATCCTGATTTAATTATACTACCTTTTGTAATATATACATTTTCACAAAACCAGACGTGATCCTCTATTATAATATCTCGTGAAATATTTAGTCTTTCTTCAGTTAAGACATCAAATATAGGATGATGATCATGGGTTTTTATGTTGATCCCTGTTGCAAACATGCAATCTTCGCCTATATATATACTGCATCCTTCAGCGGCAAATAATTTTGCACTTCCGCAAGCTAAGTTATCTTTAATTGTAATTTTACAATCTTCACCTGTTTGAATGTTTAATTTTCCTTTTATTACTTTTCCTATATTGATTAGTGCGTTGTTGCACAGACAATGTATTTTTAGTTGTGAAACAGTGATTTCACCATTAATATTTATAATGTTGTTTGTAGCGCCGTTGTGAAATTCTATGTCACATTTAAATGGTGACCCATCGTAGTTAATTTTATTGAGATGATCATCTTCATAATTTGATGCTATTTCTATTTTCATATAACATCCTTAATTCTGGTAAGTAATTTAGATACTATATGCTATAAATTTATTATTGTAAAAACTTACAATACTATATTCTTCAAGATAAATATGTAATAATGTTTTTAAATTACAACAAGTAAGAATACATATGAATTATTGTATAATTAAATTAGTTATTGCTTAACTTATATTAAAAGAACTGATGTGCATTGAAAATACCACAAATGTCTATAACGCAATACAGGTTCGTATATAGAACTTTGATTCATATGTTTTTATAACTTTTACAGGGGGGAAATGCATGACAAGAAAAGAAAATCACTGTTTATTCAAATAAATATAGTAATAAGTTATATAGTATATAAAATATTATACTCTTCATGTTGTATGAGTTTTATGTGTAACATACAGTTACAGATAACTATAGACATATGATTACAAATTTGTTCTTGCAAAATTAATCACAAGCTTTTGAAAATTTCAGAGCAATTTCTAAACAGATGCAAGTTCCGTTTGAGTAAACTTTCAACTAGCCTCATTATTTTGCAGAAGACACTATCATCTAGCTAAAACGCTGAGGATATAGTAAGATTAAGGCTTATTGTTCAACACGAATTAAACAAAGAAATAGTAACATTACATTAATAACTATTACTTTCACTAAAATTATTTTTTATTTTTAGATATTTTACTTATACGTTGTAAAGTAATGAGTCAAAATACGGTGAATTGTTACATTATCTAATTAGATTAATGTATTTATATGTGTATATTAAGCATAATAAATAAATCGAGAAAATTAATAGAGATATGAAAAAGTTGGCAGATTAGTTAGTTGATCAATGTTTTTTAGTGAATCAAAGAATGAGAAAAAATTACTTTTTACCATTGAAGTTAAAAACTCTTCAACCCATTTTTGTTTTTTGGGTTTAGTAACTAATTTTTTTTCTAATGGTACTTGTGTAACTTCTGAGAGCCATGCATGTGCTTCTTCTTGTGTGCCAATTGCATCTATCAGGCCCAATTGCAGTGCTTCACGACCTGTAAAAATTCGTCCTGTGGCAAGTTTAGCAACTGCATCGACTTTCATTTTACGCCCTTCAGCAACAATTTCGACAAATTGAGTATGAATATCTTGTAAAATGCTTTGAAAATAATCTTTTTCTTCTTGCGTTAAAGGTTGTAAATAGGAGCCAGCTGCTTTGTAGCGCCCTGTAACGAGGGTTTCTTGATCAATTCCCAGTTTATCAAAGAGACCTTTTACTTTTGGAAGATCCATTCTAACGCCTATGGAGCCAGTGATTGTCGAAGCTTGAGCATAGAGACGTTCGCCGGCCATACTAACCATAAAGCCACCTGAGGCAGCAACTTGGCCCATGCTAACGGCGATTTTTTTATTTTTGCTAATCCTTTTGAGTGCTTCATAGATTTCTTGGGAGGCTGCTGCACCACCACCAGGGGAATCTACACGCACAAGCACACCCTTGATGTCCTTGCAATACTCAATTTGGCGTATCCATTCTAACGTCTCTTTGGGATCTAATATTGCGCCGCGTATACTAATGAGCGCTAAGCTAGGTTCAGAGCAGGTGAGAGTTTTAGAGTCTTCATTGGGATGCAAAAATGATCCTATAAGCAGTACTGCAAGGAGTATAATGGCTCCCCAAAAAAGAAAAGGGTGACGTTTACGCCAGGGTTGCTTGCTCAAGGATTTAAAAAGTTGTTCCCAAACACTTGCAGGAATATGACTTAATGGGCAAGAAGTATCTTTGTGTGATGAATTGTCTTGCAGTTGCGACATTGACTGGTTCCCAAAGATTGGTGTTAATCTATTAAAGAATATGCACTATACTTGCATAAAGAAAATATATATTGGAAACAAAATGAAGAATTTCTGATAATATATTTGATTTGGATATAGATTGAAGTCAAGAGATCAAAGATAATAATATAGTGCATTCATGATCTCTTGACTTAAATTTTATTGGAGTTTTGTTTCAAGTCCCATTTGCTTAATGGCTTGCATGCCACCTAAAGCATTGACAACATTAGTTACGCCATGTTTAGCTAACATTAAGAGACTATCATAAGATCGCAATCCAGTGTTGCAGAGGATGGCAATTTGGCGATCAGTTGGCACTTCCCTGAAACGATCAGGCAGTTCTTCCAAGGGGAGCATGTGCCATTCTGAATATTTGTCTGCAAGCGCTTTGCCTGCGCCTTTGGGACGCGCATCAATAAAGAAAATTTGATTAGTCGCGCGTTCTTGCCATAGCTGCACGAATTCTTGGGCTGAAATTGCTTGAAAACGACCCGCTAAGACATTATCTGCTACATTTCCGGCCACATTGACTACGTCCATAGCTGCGGCAAATGGTGGAGCATAGCCAACTTCCAGGTTTGAAATCTCTAGTACTGTGGGTTTAGCGTATTGTAACACGCCTGCGACAGCATCGACGCGAGCTTTAAGGCCTTGAGCGTTTTGACTAGCTCCTTGCATCCCCAAGACCCTGCGTGTACCTTTTTCGACCACAATTTCTAGAGCCATCATTTCTTTTTCAGGATAAAAATGGGCTCGATCCAATTGTTCTACGCACACGCTAATGGCGTCAAAACCAGCATTGCGAGCATGGTCAATGGTGAGTCCTGTAGCAGCAATTGCTAAATCAAACAATTTAATGCACCAGGTGCCCACAAAACCAGGAAAGGTATCCTGACCGCCAGCTAAATTGGTGCCAATGATGCGCCCTTGGCGATTACTTAAGCTCCCTAGAGGTAAGTAGCCTGGTTTGCCTGTAATAATGTTACGCATGGCTGCGCAATCGCCACCAGCATAAATATCAGGATCACTGCTGCGGAGGTATTCATCCACCATTATGGCGCCCCTGGGCCCCATTTCGAGGCCACAGGCTTGGGCGAGCTCCCCATTGGGAATAAATCCTGCCGCCATGATTACTAGTTGGGCTTTAAGCGTTTGTTTATCGGTCACAACTCCAGCAACTTTGCCGTCTTGACCTATGATTTGCAAGGTTTTTTCACCTGTGCAAACTTGAACATTGTGTTGCCGTAAATCGTGCGCGGCCATAAGTCCTAAATTACTTGGTAAGACCTGCCCCATGAGATAGTTGCCCATTTCAACTACGCTTACATGGACATCCCACATGTCAGCTAGAGCCACTGCAGCTTCTAGGCCAATAAATCCACCACCAATGATCACAGCGTCTGTGACATGTCCTTGTTCGCAATTTTGGCGAATTGCTTGTGCATCTTCCAAGTGGGTCAGGGTGAAGACATTTTGTAGGTCAGCGCCAGGGATGGGGAGAATGCGCGGCCTAGCTCCTGTAGCTAGGACCAATTTGTCATAGGGCAGATCGCTTTCTTGCCCTGTGCCAAGATCCCTTACCCGTACTGTTTTAGCTTTGCGATCTATGGCAAGGGCCCTGGTGTTATTGCGAACTTGGAACCCCTTCATGCGAGCAAAGAAATCTGGATCGCGTACGACTTGGTAGTTTGTGGAGCGTAAGGCATCTAAGGCTTGAATTTCACCTGAAACATAATAGGGTAAGCCGCAGCCCCCATAAGAGATAAAGTTATTTTCATCAATAAGAGTGAGATCTGTGTCAGGATTTAATCGCAGACAGCGACAGCTGGCCTTAGGTCCTAGGGCAACACCGCCAATCACAACCACTTTTTGCTGCATAAACGTTACCTCCATCTAAAATTTGCGCTTCAAGTTATCAAAATATCAATTTATTTCAATATAGAAATCTGGCACAGTGGGTCTTAACTTAAAAGTTCAGGCCCGATTGCGACAGCTATTGACTTTTTGCTTTTTGCTGGCATCTGCTTTAAGATGATAAGCTAAACTGTGTCTTTTGCTGCTTAAGCTCAAAGCGTTTTTTTAGTGCTGGCTAAGGGTCTTGCGTCACATTCAAGGAGAAAAGCTGTACGCTTTAGAAGTCTGTTTCTAACCTAAAATACGGCTGTTTAGTCTGCTGAATTAGCTTCTGCCTTTCCAGTAGACAAAGTGATTTCTTGAAGTGCTCAGTTGGTCACTATATCAGTGGCTCACTGTATTTATTAATGAGCTTGGGTAGAATTGGATATATGAAAATTGTTAAATATTCATATTTTAGCACAGTAAACAAAAGCAATAATTTTTATAGAATATTTTTAAAAACAGAATTCTTAAAGACAATGACGCGGAATAGATTCTTATTTTAGAGTATTCCAAAAAATATTTAGAGAAAACTTTTTTGTTCACTATAATAGCAATTATTAAAAAATAATTAGAATACATATAACAACTTAATAAAAATGCAGTACAGCGTACGCTAACCAGGTAGAAACTTTTGCATTTCACTATAACAAAAAATATTAACGGTATTTTGTACATACATACTCATCATCTTTGCTTCAACATTATACTATATTTCATGTAAGAGATATGTTATCTAAGATAAATATTGTGTCATAATATATGTTAATAAATCAGCTATAATCTGTTTTAGACAATAGGTAAAAGTATAGTAATTATTTTGTACGATGTTATCGATATTAAAATTATACAGTCTTATTTATAATGTTTGCTTGCAAGACAAATAGTATTATTGCAAAATATTATTTGTATTAACTAAATAACGTAGTTATTTGTGTTCAATATTGTTACTTTTAAACAAACCCTAAAATTTTGTTGTGGGTAAATTGGAAACAACAATGCGCTCAATCTTCATCTTAGTTTTGTTATTAATTTGTATTTCAGCATGTACTGCGAAACATAAAGTCGCTGATTTGCCTAGTACAACTAACGAATATAATCCTTACCAAGCTGCAGATGCGCAATTAGCTAAGTTTATTGGCACTTCTCTTGAAGGTGCCACGCAAACTTTTTCTGGCACGCGTTATGGAACAGGTACAGTAACTGTTGGACGGAGTTATCATTCAGCATTGAACATTGAGTGTCGTGAAGCTTATATTCAAGGCTCGTTTAGATCTCGTGTCGCTGCGTGCAAAGATGCTCAACAAGGTTGGATTCTAGCCCCAGAAATTTTAGGGGAGGGTGCCCTTTAGAAATGACTTCTCAGGAAAAAGCAGAACTTGGGAGCGCAGCTGAAGCAGAGACACATGGTCAAGATGCTCAAAAGTTAAGCAACATACAAGATAAAGTTGAAACAGAGCAGGTAGACAATAAGAGTTGTGGGGCAACCTTGTTAAGTGAATTTGCCGCACCAGATGCGTCTAAGCAGGCTCCGCTAGAGGTCGGAAGCATTGCACGAGCAAGTACGAGCGAAGAGATTCCAAAAAAAGAAAAACAGGTTGCTGCAGCCAAAACGCAAGAAGCTTTAACTTTGCAAAAGGATTCTGCTGCTATTGAAACAGCAAAGTTAAAAGCGTCACAGCAATCTATAGAAGCTAAAGCAGAGCAAGCTAAGCCAAAGCCAAAACCAAAAGCAGCAGCTAAACCAGCGACTAAGCCTGTTGCTAAAGCTACAGCTACGGCTAAAGCTTCAGCTACAACTAAGCCCCCAGCGAAGCCTGTTGCCAAAAAACTGCCTGCCGCTGGAAATGGCGGTGAGCCGCCGAGACGTCCCCCAGCGCCCATAGAAACGTTATACTTACCAGAACCAAAGCGTGGTAATACAACTATTGTCATGCCAAGCCATGACTCGACCGAGATCTCCTTGGCCTCAATTGCAATTAGGATTCGAGAGGATGGGTGGCACGGAGTCTATCAAGGTTTGTGGGGCAAAAGTTTAGCTAGGCGTCTCATTATGGCAACGGTAGTTTTGCCGACTATTGTGATTTTTCTATATCTCTTGTTTTTTGCATCACCCGCATATATATCAGAGGCTAAATTTGCAGTGCGCGGGCAATCGACAGCCACGGGCCTTGAAGGTTTTAGCTCTTTATTTAATCTCTCGTCAACTTCGCAAAATGACTCTTATATAGTACTTAGCTATATCATGTCGTATGATATGTTTTTAAAGCTTGATAAAGCTTTGCATTTAAAAGAGCATTATTCTGATAAAAAATATGATTGGTGGTTTAGATTATGGCAAAATCCAACCCAAGACGATATTATAACGTTTTGGGAATGGGCATGTGAAGTAAAATATGATCCTGATACAAGTATTCTTGTTGTACAAGTCAAAGCCTTTGAGCCAGATAAAGCGTTAGCTATTTGTCAAGAAATATTAAAGAATAGCGAAGAGCTTGTGAATAACATGAATATTCGTTCAAGAAAAGATGCTATCGCTAAAGCACAGCAAGAGGTTGAACGATCTGAAGAGAGAATTCGTAAAGCACGGCGTGATTTACAAGCGTATCGAGAAAAAACAGTGATTTTAGATCCTGGAGCCGTTGCTACAGGATTATATAGTGTGGTCAATAAGTTAGAAGATTCTGTGACACAAACTGCTGCTGAGCTTTCTGAAGCTATGACCTATATGAATAAAGATAGTCCCAGAGTAAAGCAGCTTGAAAACCGTTTAACAGTTCTGCAAAATCAATTGGCGCAAGAGAAAAAACGTTTAGCTGGTAAAGTCAAAGGTAATGAGTCTTTAAGTGCCCTGTTAAGTGAATTTCAAAATCTATCTCTTGAAGAAGAATTTGCGCAAAAACAATTGACAAGTGCGATGACCTCCCTTGAGGCTGCCCGCGTGCAAGCCGATGCGCAATCGCAATATATTGAAGCCTTTGAGCGCCCTGTGCTGGCTGATCAATCACTCTATCCCAGGCCAGCTTTATTTGCGTTGTTGTATATGGTTACATCCTTACTTATTTTAGGCCTCGTGTCGTTGATTGTTGCCGCCATACGTGAGCATGCAGGAGGTTAAGCATGGGAAGAGTTCTGCATATATTTTTGCTTGTGGCCTTGTGTTGCTTTCTGCAACCTACTCAAGTCCAAGCTGTGAGCACAGCAACACGTCAAGCTCTGCTTGGTGCGATGGGGTCAGGCCTGCAAGAACAACAACAGCAAGAGCGCATGGCCCAAGAAACGCGTGGTGTTAAGGCAAGGCAAAGAGTAGATCAAGATGCTGTATATCCTGAAAAAGTGCAGCCAAGACCTATGACACGCAGTGATATTCGGATGCAAACTGACCGGCAAAACATGCGCAGCCAAATGCAGCGTAAACAGCCATCATCAATTGCAGCTCCGCCAGCTTATGCCCAAACTCCTTATTCTCCAGATTTAGTTGAAGGCTTAAAGCCCTATGGTGCCGATCTCTTTTTGGGTAATTTTGCAGGTACTTGGCAGAGTGGTATCCAAGCACAGTACACCGTGCAACCAGGTGATCGCATTATGGTGCGGTTGTGGGGGGCTGTGACCTTTGATGGGGTAGTTGTAGTTGACCAGCAAGGCAATATCTTTATTCCTGAGGTTGGGCCCATTAATGTAGAAGGCGTGTCAAACGCAGCCCTGCAAAGTGAGGTCACAAGTCAAATCAATGAGGTATTCACGCAAAACGTTGAAGCCTATGTGGATCTGCTCTCTACCCAACCTGTGGCTGTCTTTGTGACAGGCAATGTGATCCGTCCTGGTCACTATGCGGGTGGCCCCGATGATTCTGTGTTGTATTTTCTGGATCGGGCCGGTGGTATTGCGCCTGATTCCGGCAGCTATCGTCAGATTACAGTGAAACGTGGTCGCCGTGTCTTAGCAAATATTGATCTCTATGATTTTTTGGTTCAAGGTAATCTTCCTGACGTCAAGCTACAGAATGGGGATGTAATCTTAGTGGGTAAGCGGGGTGCCGGTGTCGCCGCCTTAGGGTTAATTCGCCAACAAGCTCGTTTTGAGTTTGGGGGGAATAAAAGCAACAAAGGCGCGGCCTTAATGAAAATGGCGCAACCGCAGCCTGGGGCAACACACGTAAGTATCACCGGTACAAGACATCGCCAAAGTTTCAATACCTATATGACTCTAGAAGAGTTTGCAGGCTTTCAACTCCTAGATGAGGATATAGTGGAGTTTCACGCCGATCGTCCAGGTTCGACCATTATGGTGGGGGCAGAAGGCGCCATTATGGGAACTAGTCGCTTTGCCGTGCGTAAAGGCTGTTCCCTTAAGCAATTGCTTTATTATGTGGGGGTAGAACGCAATACTGCATCTTGTGAGGCGCTCTATCTCAAACGGCGGAGTGTGGCTGCGCAACAAAAAAGGGCCATCACGGAGGCCTTGAATAATTTAGAAAAAAGCGTTTTGACAGCACGTTCCCAATCGGTTGATGAAGCTAAAATTCGCGTCGAAGAAGCGGCTTTGGTGCAAGATTTTGTCAAACGGGCCTCGCAGATTCAACCAGATGGGGTTGTGGTCGTCTCTCATAAAGGCGAATTGAAGGATCCCATCTTGGAGGATGGTGATATTATCTATATCCCCCATAAATCTGATGTGGTGCAGATTGTGGGTGAAGTAGCTATCCCCAAAGCTGTGGTTTTTGATGCTAAGATGAAGTTAGATGATTATGTGCAGAGTGCCGGAGGCTTCACCGATCGGGCGAATAAGAACACGGTACTTGTGATGAAACCCAATGGCGAAATCGGCAAGGTGGCGCAGCTTGGAATCTCGCCTGGCGATCAGATTATGGTTATGCCCATGTATGATTCAAAAACGGTGCAGTCAATTAAAGATATTGTGCAAATTATCTATCAACTTGCCGTGTCAGCTGGGGTCGTCTTAATCCCCCTTTGGACTTAAACCATGGGCCGGTTAACGCGTTACTACTTGCGCCATGCTGTTGCGAAATTGCGTAGCACTGTGAGCTTTAAGCCTCCAGAGTGGCTTAAGGCTAGCTTTATGGGATTAGACACACCCTGCTACGTCTCTTTTTCTAAAAAACTTAGCAAAATCCCCTATTTGCCAGGCTTTTTAGGGCATCCTGTAATGTATGTGCCAAGGTTCGCCAAGGCGCTCCTTGCTAAAATCTACCCAAAGGTTTTAGGTGTGCTTGTTTGGGGAGTTAAAGAAGAGACGCAAGTTACCCTCACTAAAGATACCTTCACTTCTTTAGGATTACTGCACACCTATATCATTAAACGTGGGGCGCAATCTGCAAGTCGCATGGGATGCGCAATTGCTTGCAAGTTCAATCTACCTTTAATACGGCTTGAAGATGGTTTTTTACGTTCTCTCGATTTAGGTGTCTTGGGGGCGCCACCTCTATCTATAGTTGTCGATACAACTGGCATGTATTATGACGCAAGACACCCCTCAGATCTTGAAAATATCCTAAATAGTGCTGAAGATTTTACAGAGCAAGCTGCAAGATGTTCTAAGTATTGTGCCGATCTTAAAAAATATAATCTAAGTAAGTATAACCAGGCAAAGGACTTTGATGCTCAATCTCTGCCTCACGATAATATATCCCGTATATTGATTATTGATCAAACCTTGGGTGATGTCAGTATAACCCTTGGTGGCGCTTCTTCACACACCTTTCAAGAGATGTTGACACATGTTTTGGCAAAGCATGCTCATGATCATATATACCTTAAAATCCATCCAGATGTGATATCTGGCCGTAAGCAAGGGCATTTTGATCTAAAGAAACTGCCAAAAGAGATTACAATTATAGCAGAAGATGTAGCACCATTATCCCTCTTGGAGCAGATGGATGAGGTCTATACTGTTTCAAGTCAAATGGGCTTTGAAGCCTTACTTTTAGGTAAAAAAGTTCACTGCTTTGGCTTACCATTTTACGCAGGTTGGGGTGTCACAGAGGATCAATTGACGTGCCCAAGACGCAATCGCAAGCGGAATGTTTTAGATATTTTTTATGCTGCCTATATTCTTTATGCTAGGTATATCCAACCAACTACTGGCACGGCGTGCGCAATTGATCAAGTTATTAACCTCTTGCATGTGCAACGTAGCATAAATAACGCTAATCGTGGCTATCATGCTTGCTTTGGCTTTAAACGCTGGAAACAGGCGCATATTAAGGCGTTTTTAGCTTCATCTAGTGGTGAGTCACACTGTTTTAAAACTATTAATGAAGCCTGTGCGCAGGCAAAAGCTCATAACGGGCAAGTAGTTGTGTGGTCTACACAGGTTAAACCAAAAGTTTTACAGGCTGTGCAGGCATTCCAAGTGCCCTTAGTGCGGGTTGAAGATGGTTTTTTGCGCTCTGTGGGCTTGGGGTCGAATTTTTTCCGTCCAGGCTCTCTTGTTATTGATGATCTAGGCATCTATTTTGACCCAAGTGCACCAAGCAGATTAGAATCTATTTTAAATGCCGAAAGAACAGATGAAGAACTAGCCCAAGCACGCACGCTAATCAAGCTTCTTGTGGATTTGGGGATTAGTAAATATAACGTTAGGGGTAAGCGAGAACTCCCAAATCTTCCCACAGATCGGACTGTTATTTTAGTGCCAGGTCAAGTGGAAGATGATGCCTCTGTGCGCTTAGGTGGCCAAGGCATTTATAGTAACTTGGGACTCTTAAAAACTGTACGCGCAGCTCATCCCAATAGTTATCTCATCTACAAAGAGCATCCAGATGTTGTGAGTGGCAATCGCATTGGGAAGGTACAAGAATCTGATTTAAAACAGATTGCCGATCTTGTCTTGCGTACAACCCCCATTGAAGATGTCTTACAAGTCGTAGATGAGGTGCATACCTTAACCTCCCTAACAGGCTTTGAAGCCTTGCTTAGGGGGCGCAAAGTTTACACCTATGGCGGCCCCTTTTATGCGGGTTTTGGTTTAACAATTGATCGGCTAAAATTTCCAAGGCGCAAACCTCTTGCCTCTTTAGAACATTTAGTCGCCGGCACCTTGCTCATCTATCCCCGCTACTATGATTGGGTAAACGGGCAGATTACTGACTGTTTTAGTTTCTTAGAGTGGCTTGTCAAAGCCAAAACCAATGCTTATACAGCTAAAGACATACTTTAGTCATTATTGAACTGCAAAATTCGACATTTTTAGGTCTAATCTTACGAACAGCATGCTTTGACTATCAATAATTTCAGAAAATATTATTTGCGAATATAGCACACAATTTAGATCATGGATTGATTGTAATAATGATTTGCATGGTCAAAAAGATTTTCTTCATGATTATAAGTGACTTAAAGTTATTTTTTTATGTCTTAGAAAATTTGATTCAAAATGTAATTGCATAAGTAATATATTCTGTTTGTCAGAAAGATTTACAAGGGATGGAGATTGTTAGAATCTCTCTGAACTATATTTAGGACGTGGAAGACGTACAAAATTTTTCCGCGATACACTCAACAAGAATGTTTCTGGGAAACGTGTCATCAATAGAACAAACTTGACAAACAAGATTTGTTCTAAACACTAAAAAGGAGAAGCGTTCCTCCTCAACCTGTAAATTTAGGTTGTGGCTACCGCGCTAAAATTTTTTATGAATGCCTGCATTACGCTGCCCATTGCCATCATCGGAGTCGGGTTACGGCTTCCAGGAGGTGTGAATGACCTCGACTCCTTATGGTCCGTGCTTCAAGGAGGGCGTGACTGTATCGTGCCTATTCCCTCAGAGCGTTTTAACGCAGCACGTTTTTACCATCCTGAGCGGACGCATCCAGGCACTAGTGTCTGTATGCAGGCAGGTTTATTAGATGATATATATGCTTTTGATGCGGAATTTTTTGGCATTTCGCCCAAAGAAGCCGCTGCCATGGATCCGCAACAACGTCTGCTCTTGCAGTTAACATGGGAGGCCTTTGAAGATGCGGGTCTTGTCCCATCCAGTTATGCTAACTCAGATACAGCAGTCTTTGTAGGTGCTGCAAGTCCAGATAGTGGTACTATCCATGCAGATGATCTATGTGCTACCAGTCCCTATAGCATGACAGGTACTAATCTCAGTATCATCGCTAATCGCATATCATACATATATAATTTCCACGGCCCAAGCTATACTCTAGATACAGCCTGTTCTTCTGCCATGTATGCCTTATATGCAGCATGTCAGGCCTTAGCCCACGGTGAAACAAGCCTTGCCATTGCTGCTGGTGTAAATGTCTTATTAGCACCGTATGCTTTTGTGGGCTTTTCCCAAGCCTATATGCTCTCCCCAGAAGGCCGCTGCAAGGTTTTTGATGCGACAGGTGATGGCTATGTTAGATCTGAAGGCGGTGGCGTTCTATTGCTTGAGCCTTTACAGGAAGCGGTAGTCAAGGGGCATCCTATCCATGCTGTTATTCGCGGGATAGGTTGCAATAGTGATGGGCGCACGCAAGGCATTGCTTTGCCCAGTCAAGAGGCCCAAGCAGCCTTACTCAAGATGGTCTATACTGAGAGTCACTGCGATCCCAATACCTTAAGCTATCTAGAGGCCCATGGTACAGGAACTATTGTGGGTGACCCCATTGAGGCGCGTGCCATAGGGGAGGTCTTAGGTCAAAAACGTGAGCGCCCCTTAACTATTGGATCTGTTAAATGCAACTTAGGACACTTGGAAACAGCCTCAGCCATGGCTGGCATCATGAAAGCCTTGGCCATGCTGCGTACACGCCAAATCCCAAGACAGATTAATTTGAGCAAGCTAAATCCGGCTATAGATTTTCATGCTCTAAATCTAAGTGTACCCTTAGAGCTTACAAATCTTCCCAAAGGAACAGACTCAACCTATAGAATTGGGGTCAATTCCTTTGGTTTTGGTGGTGCCAACGGGCATGTACTCTTAGAAAGTGTGGAAGAGCCCGCAAGTCCTGCTCTTTCAGACGTTACATCTCTTCCTCCCTTATGCTTACAGGCCCGTAGTAGCAAAAGTTTAGAAGACTTTGCAAAAAGCATATATAACCTTGTGCATGCTGATCCAAAAGCCTATGTGGCAATTGCTAGTAGATTAGCTCATAAGTATGAGGCTATGCCCAATCGTGTGGTCATAGAAGAAAAAGATCAGACGCATCTTAATGATTTAGCAGACCCCAATGTCAACTTAAAACAAGCCCAAGCCCAAATTCCCCTAACACCAAGGCCAAAGTGTGCCTTTGTGTTCACAGGTAATGGCTGTCACTGGGTTGGCATGGCGAAAGATCTTTTAGCACTACCTACTTTTAAGATGGCTGTAGCCAAGGTCGCCGAGATTTTTCAAAGCTATGCTAATCAGGATCTTTTAACATTATTAGAGACGGCCAACGAGGCAGATTTAGATCGCACTGAGTTAACCCAACCCCTCATTTTTATGATTCAAGTAGGGCTTTGTGCACTCTTGAAAGAACAGGGAGTTACGGCTGATGTGGTCTTAGGGCACAGTGTAGGTGAGGTCTGTGCCGCTTATTATGCTGGACTTTTATCTATAGAAGATGCAGTTAAAGTCGTCTATTACAGAAGCCTCTATCAAGGTAAGACCAAAGGCTTAGGCCAAATGGCTGCAGCGAAACTTGAGGTTGAAGAGGCCTTAAGTCTTGCGCAAGATGTTGGTTTTGGCGAGGTTGAGATTGCAGGTATTAATGCGCCTGGCTCCCTCACCTTATCTGGTTCAGCAAGGGGCTTGGCCGAGATTGGAAGCATTTTACGTAAACGCCATAGTGTGTTTAAGCTCTTGCCCCTAGATTATGCCTTTCACAGTAAATTTATGCAGCCAATAGAGGCAGAGTTAAAAGAAGCTTTAGCTGGCTTAAAGACGCATACTCCTAACTGTCTCTTTCTCTCAAGTGTGGCTGAGTGTGCTAGCTCTGGCCTCGTACAGGCTCAAGATACCCCCATTCCTGTAACTCATTGTGATGCTGAATACTGGTGGCAAAATATTCGTAGACCTGTGCATTTTGCACGGGCGGTTAAAGCGGCTCTCTTGCAAGGTGTGCGCTGCTTTTTAGAAATTGGGCCCCATGCCATTTTGCAGCAGTATCTGCGCCAGATCTGTAAATCTCTTGGCATTACAGCCTATATAGGTGCCACCATGCAGCGCCAAGTAGCCAATGGCACTCTTTTGCCTAAGGTTTGGCAGCAATTATGGGTGCATGGCTGGCCAGTAGATTTAAAGTGTCATGTGCCCATGCCAAGCCAGCATGTAGATTTGCCCCACTATGCCTGGCAAAATATGCACCATGAACTTTGCCAGACGCCTGAAGCATTGGGCCTTTTGCACGGGGAAACCTTGCATCCTCTCCTTGGCACAAGGCGGGCCATAGGGGTCTTTGAGCAGGATATAGATCTGCTTAAATACCCATGGATTAGTGATCACAGGGTCGGGGAAGCCTGTTTTTATCCTGCAGCCTGCTTCCTTGAGATGTACTTTGCAGCAGCTGCTACAAAGTATGGCCTTGAGAAGCCCCTAGAGTTACAAAATGCTGCCATATTGCGGCCTGTTATCTTTGATGCCACACAAAGTATCAAATTACAGACGACCTTAGAAAGCTTAGATGGCGAGGTGAGAATCTATAGTCGACCCCTTATGCAGGATAGCGACTGGGTCATGCATACCCATGGCAGAGTCTTACAAAGTGCAGCCAAAGCGCCGCAACATTGTCATATTCTTGCAGATCCGAGAGAATTTGGGCACGAGATAGATGTTGCAGACTTTTATGCCTTAACTAGACGTGCCAACATGCACTATGGGCCTTATTTTCAGCCCATTGAGCGTTTATGGGTGAATGATGCTGGCTCCCAAGCTTTTGCCAAGTTTGTAGAGCCTCGAGAATTTGAAGCAGATATGTTGATTCCGCCAGCAATCCTTGATGGTGGTTTACAGCTTTTATTTGCTCTAATAGAACCATATGTTGCGCTTGTGCCAGCCCCAAGACTTCCCTATTGGTTTGATCGTTGTGTGCTTTATCAACCTGGCCGCCCTGCCTATGTCTTCTTTGAATTACATTCTGCCAATGTCCGCAATATTGTCTGTACAGTGACATTATATGCTAAAGATGGCGCACCTCTTTTAAAATTAAGTTCTGGCCGGGCACGTACGGTTGCACGATTAGGCGATACCACTAAAACAAAATGTTATACGACAAGTTATCTACCAAAAAGTTTGGGTATATCGGGCTTAGACCCTGATCTTGCAACAAATCTTGAATCTGCGTTGCAAGCAAAAGGAGCTACTCAGGATACAACGAGTCTCATTGATGCAGAATACTTGCAGGAAGCCTATGTGCAGGCACTTGTTTCTGAAATACACCCACGAAACCTTCCAGCCCCTCTGCAAACCTATGTTGATAATATACGCACGCATGTAGATTCTCTTCCAGAATCCCAAGCTATTTGGCAGACCTTGTGGCATGATTATCCAGATTTATCGCATGCAAATCTCTTGCTCTTAGCCTTAAAATTGAGTTTAGAAGCGGGGCAAAATATTAGTAAAGTTGCCTTGCAAAACTATCATGAAAAGCTTGTGAGCAATGCTCTGCCTTTTCTTGAGATAATTTTGCAAAATGTGAAAAGGCTACAAGCACAAGATACGACCTTTAAAGTGGTCGTGCAGGGATTTACTCAAGTTACCTTGCCAAGCTTAACCCCAATCCTTGCCCATGAAGAGCTCTTAGTTACAGCTAAAACTCATGCTGAAACACAACTCTTAGCAAGTCCTAAGGCGTGGGAGCCTACTACTGCGCTCTTTAGTTCCGCTCTTTGGGATGTGGAAAAAGAACCTGCTCCCAATGGTCAACACCATGTGCTAGTTTTCTGTCATGCCTTGCATAGCGCAAAAAATCTAAAAACTGCTTTAACTAATATTCGCGAGAGTCTTTTGCCTAATGGCTTCTGTGTGTTGATGGAAGAGAAGCCAAGTCTTTTTGGGGATCTCTGTCATGGCTTTGATGCTAGTTGGTGGGAGAATTCACCAAATGCTGCAAACCCCACAGGGCAACTTTTAAGTTCTGAGAAGTGGCGCGAGCTCTTGTTGCAAGCAGGTTTTAGCAGCGTTTTTGCTATCGGTGCTGGACGCGAATTTGTTCTTTTGGCTTTTGCTCCAGGGCATACTCTTGCAAGAGATGCAGCAAAATATCTTTTTGTGCCCACAGGCTATGAGACGCAAAAGCTTGGGCAAGACTTAAAAGAGCTTCTAACTCTTGATCTAGGCGAATCTTCTGTTACTAAAGAAGATTTTGCAAAGGTTTGGGCGCAAGCAGAGCCAGAAGTGATAGTAGCCTTAGACCCAGATCTTTGTGACTCCAAAGCTAATATTTTACTAAACCTAGCCCAAAGTTTTGCAAAAAGTGGCCTAAAAAAGGCTCATGTGTGGCTCTTAACTTTTGGCGCTTGTGTTTTGAATTGTGATCAAGAGGCAGATCCTTATGCTGCAGCCGCCTGGGGCTTAGCAAGAGTCATCATGAATGAGCAGCCAAACTTGCAATTAACCCTTATTGATCTACCTAAAGCATGGCAGGGTACTGTTAAAAACCTTGCGCAAGAAGTGCAAGAAAATACTTCTGAGTGTGAGCTTATTTTAAGAGATACCAGACGCTATATTTTGCGCAGCCATGAGGTTGTAAATACTGTTGCTAAAGCAGAAGATGCAAATGTATGTCTAGAGATTCTTGATCCAGGTCACCTGGAAACCTTGACTTTTGTGCCCTGTGCAAGAGGTGTTTTAAGTCCAGGTGACGTTGAAGTTGAAATGGAGGCTGTGGGCTTAAATTTCCGTGATGTGATGTGGGCCATGAATCTCTTGCCAGAAGAGGCTCTCGAACAAGGCTTTTCAGGGCCTGGCCTTGGTATTGAGGGTGCAGGACGCATTAGCCGCGTAAGTAGTAATACATGTGACTTAGAAGTAGGTCAGCCTGTACTCTGTTTTGGGCCCAAGTGTTTTCAGCGTTATGTGCGTACAACACGTGAAGCCTGTGCCATCTTACCCCAAGGCCTTAACTTTGTGCAGGCAGCAACCTTACCTGTGACCTTTTTTACGGCCTACTATGCCTTACACTACTTGGCAGACTTGCAGGTTGGTGAGCGGGTCTTAATCCATGGCGCATGTGGTGGGGTAGGTCTTGCTGCCCTACAAATTGCAAAGACTCTTGGGGCTGAAATCTATGCAACAGCTGGCACACCTCTTAAACGTGCCCTTTTAAAAGAGCTTGGCATCCCCCACATCTTTGATTCACGCTCCTTAAGTTTTAAAGATGAGATCTTGGAGGAAACTTGCGGAGTTGGCGTTGACTGTGTCTTAAACTCCTTGGCAGGTGAAGCCTTGCGGGCCAGTTTACAGCTCTTGCGGCCCTTTGGCAGGTTTTTAGAGCTTGGCAAAAGCGACTTTTATGCGGATGCACCCTTACGCTTAAAGCCCTTTAGCAAAAATGTGACCTATTATGGCATAGATGTGGATCAGCTCATGTTGTGTCGACCAAGCTTAGGGCAACGGTTATTGACTGAGCTCATGCAGAAGTTTGCAGATGGGATCTATAAACCTCTCCCGGCCACGGTCTTTCCAGCGACTGCCATTGAAAGTGCATTTCGCTTGATGCAAAAGTCACAACATGTGGGCAAAATTGTGGTAACCTTGGCGTGAAGATGTGCGAGGAACAGACATTGAATGTAGTCCAAGAGGCAACCTATCTCATTTCAGGCGGCCTGAGCGGCTTTGGTTTGGCGACAGCCGAGGCTTTGGTTAAACTTGGCTGCCGCCATTTAATCTTGGTCAGTCGACGTGGCGAAACCCCAGATAACAAGGCTAGTCTAACCCTTTTGCGTGAGACAGGGGTCGAAGTTAAGGCTTTGGCATGTGATATTAGTGATGCTTCGACCTTTATCCCAAAGGCCCAAGACCTCTTGGCCACAATGCCGCCCTTAAAAGGCATTATCCATGCGGCAGCCTGTCTTAAGGATGTCTTAATCACAAACATGCAAGAGCGAGATCTCAAAGTCTCCATGGCACCCAAAATTGGTGGCGCCATGATCTTGGATCAATTTTCAAGAGATTATGCCTTGGATTTTTTCATTGTCTATTCCTCGGTGACCACGCTTTTGGGTAACCCAGGTCAAGGCAATTATGTGGCAAGTAACCTCGCCATGGAAAATTTGGTAGCTAGACGCCGCAATCAGGGCTTACCAGGTCTTGCCTTGGGCTTTGGGGCCATTTTAGATCATGGCATGTTGACCAGGGATCCTAAGACCTTAAAAAGTCTTCAAGAGCGTACAGGGCTTGTGCCCTATACGGCAGAAGAGGCCTTGAATTTGGCCTTTAGTCTTGAGGATCCCCCAGCTTATGTGGCTTTATTTGCCGCTGATTTTAAAAAATTGGCGAGGTTACCCATAGCGCGTCAACCCAGATTTAGTCCCCTCATTTTAGCCCAAGATTTGCAACGTGAGGCCCAAGGCAGCTTTAAAATGCGCTTAGAAAAAGCCGCACCAGAAGATAGGGGCAACTTAATTTTAGAGGAACTCAAAGTGGTGCTTGCTAGGATCTTGCACACAAGCTTTGAGCAGATTCAGGTGCATCAACCCCTGCAAGCCATGGGTCTCGATTCTTTGATGGGGGTAGAGTTATCACTAGCTCTTGAAGACATGTTTTCTGGCAACATTGCAGGTGGCTTTAATGCCCAAATGACTTTGGCAGAATTAAGTGTGCGTCTGGAACAGGCCTTAGAGCAGCAGAGTGGGCAGACAGATATGCTTGATGAACTTGGGCGCAAACATGGGGTTACTGTTGCCCCGCTCTTAAAGGAGCAAGCATGAGTCAGGAACAAAACTTTGGTTTGTCAGAAAAAGCCAAAGCCAATTTGCTTGCCAAAATGCGCGGACAAGCAGCACCAAAGATTAAGCATGAACGCTCTTTAGAAGAACAAATTTCCCCTGATCTTTTGCGTTTTGACACCTTACCCTGCTACACCCAATTAAAAGTTCAACAGGCAGTTGCTGCCAAACTTGGCTTTCCAGATCCCTATTACGCCTGTCATAGTGGGCTCTCACAGGCTCATGCGACAATTTTAGGCAAAACCTATCTGAATTTTTCCTGCTATGACTATTTGGGGCTTAATGGTGATCCACGTCTTCTTGAAGCAGTTAGTAACGCCGCTAAAACCTATGGCATTTCAGCCTCAGCTAGCCGCCTAACTGCAGGGGAACGCCCGCCACACCATGCGCTTGAAGCAGGTCTTGCTGAGATCTATGGGACGGAAGATTGTCTTGTCTTTGTGAGTGGCCATGCTACCAATGTGTCAACCATAGAGTGCCTTTTTGGGCCCCAAGATGTCATCTTTTATGATGCCCTAAGTCACAATTCTTTAATTTTGGGGGCCCAAGCTGCAGGCAGTGCCAGATTTTGTTATCCCTCAAATGATACAAAAGCCTTACGCAATCTCTTAATTGAGCATCGCAAGCAGTTTAAACGGGCCTTGATTGTGACCGAAGGTCTCTTTGGCATGGATGGCTGTGTCTGTGATTTGCCAGAGCTCCTGGCCCTAAAGCAGGAGTTTGGCTGCTTTTTGATGGTTGATGAAGCCCACTCCCTAGGTGTTCTTGGCGAACATGGCTTTGGGGTTAGTGAGTACTTTAAGATTAAGCCAAGCCAAGTTGACATTTGGATGGGTACTCTGTCGAAAACTTTCTGTGGCTGTGGGGGCTTTATTGCTGGTTCCCATGTGCTCATTGAAATTTTAAAGTATTTTGCCCCTGGCTTTGTCTATAGTGTAGGCCTACCGCCTCTTTTGGCTGCTGCTTCTTGCAAGGCTTTGGAGATCATGCAAGAAGAACCTTGGCGGGTTGCTAAACTGCAAGCAAATAGTCGCTACATGTTAGAAGAAGCGCATAAATTAGGACTTGATACAGGCAAGGCACAAGGCTCTGCTGTTATTCCTGTACATGTAGGCGATTCTTTAAGCTGTGTCATCTTAGCCCACATGTTGCGCGAAGCGCAGATTCTGGTTCTGCCCATCATCTACCCAGGTGTGGAAGAGGGTAAGGCCCGCTTGCGCTTTTTTGTGTCAGCAACCCACACTGAAGAACAAATCTCCCTGGCACTTAATAAGACGCAGCAGTTGTTGCCCAAGGCACGTGCGCGTGCTGCAGACTTTTCTGGATAAAGAATTTTGAGAAATTTTCTATTTTTGCAAGGCCCATTAAGTTTTTTCTTCTACCGCTTAGGTCAAGCCTTGCAGGCGCAAGGGGTGGGTGTCTATCGCATTAATTTTTGCGGCGGAGACTGCGTATTTTGGCCAGGTAAAGCCTCGTTTTGGCAGGGGCCTTCGTGGCAGTGGCCGCAATATATTGGCCAATTTTTAAAAGATAAAAATATTACTGATGTTGTGCTGTTGGGTGATTGGCGCCCCTTACACCATGAGGCAGTGCTCCTAGCGCAAGCCCGTGGCAGCAAGGTCTGGGTCTATGAAGAGGGGTACTTGCGTCCTGGGTTTCTGACGTTAGAAGAAGGTGGAGTCAATGCCACATCAAGGCTCCCCAAAAACCCCATAGATGTCGCAGCAAGAGCTTGCGAGCTGCAAGATGGTGATAGGAAAGGCTCTAAGGCCCCTAATCCCATGTATTTTCGCGTCCTCTGTACAGCCTGGCACCATGTGGGCAATTTCTGTTTGTGGCCCCTCTTTTTTCGCTATAAGACCCATAGACCCTACTGTATTGGCCGCGAACTCTTAGGTCATCTGCCGCGCTTTATCTCGCACATTGCCCGCCGCAAAGAGAGTATCAATGTCTTACGCTGGGTCTTAAAGCAAAATGCCCCCTTCTATTTTTTTCCCTTGCAGCTGGATTCAGATTCGCAAATTCGCCGCTACTCGCCCTTTACAGGCGTCCTTGATGCCCTTGCTACTGCCATTATAAGTTTTGCAGCCTTCGCGCCGCCAAATAGTTATCTCTTAATCAAAAATCATCCCTTAGATAATGGGCTCATTAACTATCGGCGCTATATTCGTGCGCTGGGCCAGGCTACAGGGTGTGTGGAGAGATTACGTTTTGTGGAAGGGGTTAACAACACATCCATTATTGATCTCTGTCAGGCCGTAGTCTTATGCAATAGTACCTTGGGGCTTACAGCCTTACAACGGGGTAGAGCCGTCTACTGTATGGGTGAGGCCATCTATGCCATGCCAGGCTTAGCTGTGTCTGAGAAAGAAATGCCACTCAAAGATTTTTGGCGGGAACCTAGGAGCCCCAATCAAGAGCTTGTGCAGCAGTTTTGTAAGGTCTTACGCCATGATGCTTTGGTGCCAGGTAACTTTTATAACCGTCTAGGTATATCTGATGCGATTGTAGCATCTATGGAACGCATGGGGATTAAGAGCGGGTCTAGCCCAAAATAGTATGTTTCTAGCCTGATCTAGCTCTTTTTAAGGATTTGCTTGGGAGTGAAGATGTCTGAAGAATTCACTTTTAGACAGGGAGAGGCGCAGGATGCGCCTTTTTTGTCTAAATGTATAACGCAGGTCTCAGGAGGGGTGGTTGAAGCACTCTTGGGAGAGCTTTTACCAAATATTGCGGCTCAAGATCTGCTCTTAACCGTTGTGCAAGATGCTTCTTCCCATTATAGCTACCAAAATTGCATTCTAGCCTGCATGGGACCTACCCCCAAGGGCTTACTCTTTGCCTACCCAGCAGAAGCACAGGTCATCCCGCCCCTTTTAAGTGCTATGGTGCCCAAGGCACGCATAACACCCTTTGTAGATATCTTAACAGCCGCAGTTCCAGAAAGTCTCTATATTAATACATTGTGGGTGGCTGAAGAATTGCGCGGGCATGGTTTGGCCAAAGCTTTACTTAATTTTGCCAAATCTTGGGCGCAATCCCTTAATCTTACATCCCTAAGTCTCTTTGTGCTGCAAGAAAATGTTAGGGCGAAAGCATTTTATCTACGTGAAGGCTTTAAAAAAGTGCGCAGCGTGCAAGTGCCAGAGGTTATTTTTGCCCAACATGGGGGGGGTGAACTTTTAAGAGCCGAGCTGAATCCATGTGGGTAACCTTTTTTTGTCTGCTCATAAGTATAATTTATGTGATACTCTTGCAGAGGCTTGCTTCAGGTCACCCCATTATTAAAAAGCTTTGGCCTGATGTGGTTGCGGGTTATGTGGGGGCCTTTTTTTTTGCAAGTTTTGCCTTGCTTTCGGCAAGACCCTATGTTGCGCTGCTTTTGACCATTATGAGTGTGGGTATATTGTTTTTGACAAACCATGCAAAACGCTTAGCCTTGCGCAATGAACCCTTACTCTTTGCAGATATAAATCTTGCCTGGCAAGTGGCGCATTTCCCCTGGCTCTATCTACCCTTTCTGCCCTATAAAACGGTTTTGTGGGTCTTAGGCATCTGTGCGCCCCTCTTTATCTGGCTAATCCTTGCAACTCATGCAACTTACTCGTTGTGGCTTATCTTGCTCCTGTGTCCTTTTTTTGCGGTACTCTTAGCCTTAAAAATGCCTAGGCTTGCTCTAATTATACGTAAGATCTTAGCCCATTTTCCTTTAGAGTTTAGTGCCAAAGATACTGTGACCTATGGGCCCCTTGGTGCTGCCATTTTGCATGGGCTCTGGCATACTTTTGAGCGCGGTAAAAGCTTAGGCATAAAGGCCTCAACTTCCACTCCTTATGCTCCCGTAAGCTATAGCGAGACTATCTTTCAGGATATTAGAACACGTGTAACAAAAAAAAGCTTGCAAGATTTGCCCCATGTGCTCTTAATCCAAGAAGAATCTTTTTGTGATCCAAGAAGCTATGCAGAAGGTATCCCAAAGGATTTTTTAAGTAACTTTGATAGTTTAAAAGCTGCTTGTCTTGGGCTAAATTTAGGGGTTAGGGCCTATGGTGCCTATACCATGCGCACCGAATATGAGGTCTTAACAGGCATTGAAGCTACTTATTTAGGTACAGATGCCTTTCACCCCTATTGGAGTGCCGCAAAGATCACTTCCTGGTCCCTTGCCCACTATTTGGCAAGTCTTGGCTATATGACAGTCTGTGTGCATCCCTTTGCACGAAGCTTTTTTTACCGGGATAAGGCATTGCCCCGCTTGGGCTTTGAGCGGTTTATTTCCTTGGAAAATTTCCCTAATCCCCGCACCTTTGGGCCCTATATTAGTGATGGGTGTGTGGCAGATTGCATCCTTGAGATCTTTAAAGCGGCAGAGCGTCCGATCTTTTGTTTTGCCATAACCATGGAAAATCATGGGCCCTGGCTTCCTGGCCGCTTTAAGGGTGCAGAGCTTAGGCAAGTCATAGATTTGCAAGATTTAGATCCCAAGGTTAACCGCTATCTTACGCATTTGCGCAACTGTGATGCCATGCTTGGGGAGCTCCAAAGAGGTTTAAGTAGCTTAGGGCGAAAGACAATATTTAGTCTCTATGGGGATCATTTGCCTGGACTTAAAATGCTGATCCCCCAAGATGCCCGGGATACGCCCTGTCTCATATGGGCATCACAAAGAGAGCTTGCTTTAGGATTAAAAGACAAATACGGGAATCGCAGCGTGTTAAAGCCAGCCGAGCTTGGGGGCGTGCTCCTTGAAGGAGTGCTCTTAAGTCTTAAAGGATCTAACATATGCCAAGGCACCTACACCACATCTGTCAACTAGTGTTTTTTCTTGCGCTAGTCGTTGTCGGTGTACAATTTATAGCTTATGTTTTCTGGGCTCTGAATTTAAGTCCCACCTTTGTGCCGCGACCACCATGTGTGGAAGCCTTTTTGCCCATTAGTGCCTTAATGGCCTTGAAACGCTTTTTATGTACAGGTCTTTGGGATCATATTCATCCGGCGGGCCTTGTGATTTTTTGTCTTGCGCTCATCTTAGCCTTTTTGCGCAAAGCCTTTTGTGGTTACTTGTGTCCTTTTGGCGCTCTGCAAGAAGTACTCTTTTGTTTTGGCAGCAAATTGGGTTTGGTACGTCCTCTGCCTAAATGGATAGGGAGAATTGCGCTAATGCCCAAATATGTATTGCTAGCTTTTTTTCTCGCAATTCCCATAAGTCTCACTGTGCCTGAGATCGAGGAATTTCTTCTTTCTCCCTATAATCTTGTCTGCGACACAAAACTGGCGCTCTTTTTCTTAAAACCAAGCACACTGCTGCTCGCAGTCCTTGCGCTTTTACTTCTTGGCAGTCTTTTTTTTCCCTCCTTTTGGTGTCGCTCCTTTTGTCCTTATGGGGCTTTAGTAGGTCTCTTAGCGCTTTTCAGTCCTTTTGCCATAGTGCGCGATCCTCAAAGTTGCCTTCACTGTCACAAGTGTAGTGCAAGTTGTCCCCAAGGGATTCAGGTTGAAAATTTTGTGCGAGTAAATTTTCCAGAATGCACAGGCTGCCTTGAATGTGTGCACAATTGTCCAAAGCCAAACATTATTAAGCTTAAATTTGGTGTTAGATCTGTGTCCCCAGTGATCTTGCCAATCCTAGTTGTTAGCTTAACCCTTATAATCTATATAATTGCAAGACTCACCAATCATTGGGAGACTGTTGTGCCCTTGGAGATGGCTAAAATGCTGCATGAACATATTGAGCAAATTAGCCACTTTTAATATTTAATTTTAGCTGAGATCCATGCTTTTTAAGATGTCTAATCCCTCTTGATCATTAAAATCAAAGTACAATGGGGTTAAGGTGATATAGCCCTCTCTTAAGAGCACAAGATCACAATTCTCTTCAAGCTCATTTTGGGCAATGTCGCCATCTAACCAATAGTAGGTGGCACCCCTTGGATCAAGGCGGGCCGTATAACTATTTAGCCAGGTGGCCTTAGATTGGGAGCAGATGCGCAAGCCTTTTTGAGTGGCGAAATCACCTTTGGGATAGTTGACATTGAGGACGCGTTTTTCTGGCACTTTTGCCCAATCGATTTGGGCTAAGAGGCGCGTAAAATGGGCAGCTTGTTTTGTTAAATCACGGGCATTGTGGTCATCAAGAGAGACGGCAATGGAGGGAAACTTAGCTAACATCCCTTCAATGGCTGCAGCGATCGTACCTGAATAGAGCACATCAGGTCCCACATTGGCACCTAAATTGATGCCACTGACCACAAGATCTGGAGGAGTTTTTAAGAGTTCTCCTAAGGCCAGTTTAACACAATCTGCAGGTGTCCCATAGAGGCCTGTGCCAGTGTAGGCACCTTCAGTGTAGGTTTTGACACGTACAGGTTCAAAGACGGTTAAGCATTGTCCAACACCTGATTGTTGGCGCATGGGTGCTACCACATCTACTTGATGGTTGGCAGCAACCAAGGCTGCATAGAGGGCTTTAATCCCTTGTGCGCGAATGCCATCATCATTGGTTAACAGTATATGCATAATGATCCCTTTTTGAAAACAATAGATTGTGGAGAAAGAGCGTGTTTGTCACCTTTGAGGGGGTTGATGGATCTGGGAAAACAACTATTATGGAGGCCCTAGCCTGTGAACTTAGAGCCCAAGGCCATAAAGTTTGTGCGACGCGTGAGCCTGGTGGTTCAGCGCTTGGTAAAAGTTTACGGGAGCTTCTTTTACATACAGAGACTAAGATAACAAAAAGAGCTGAGCTCTTGTTGTTTTTAGCAGATCGGGCTGAGCATGTAGCTACTGTCATTAAGCCAGCTTTAGCTGCAGGTCAAGTCGTGTTATGCGATCGCTATATTGATTCCACTTTGTGTTATCAGGGGTATGGCAGAGGTCTAGAGCTTAATGAACTTAGATTCTTAAACAGTGTGGCTACAGCTAATCTCTTCCCTGATTTAACCTTAGTGTTGGATGTACCTATAGAGATAGGCTTAAAAAGAGCTTTGAGTCGGGCAGATAGTTCTAATACATGTCGTTTTGAGCAAGAGGCTTTACAGTTTCATGCTAAAGTACGCCAAGGGTATTTAGAAGAAGCTGCAATTAGTCCACGCTTTAGAGTTGTAGATGCGAGTCAAGCATTCTCCCAGGTCTTAGCCTCTTGCCGTGCGCATCTCTTGAGCCACCTTGCCTCTTGTTAAGGATGTTTAAATGAGTGAGCATATAGACCAAATACCGCCTGCTCCCCGCAAACTTGGGGTGGTCTTTTTTCCAGCCTTTGACTGGGCGATTGCGCCGACCCACCCTGAGCGTGAAGAACGCTTGCTCTATACGCGTGATCAGCTTCAGGAAGAAGGTCTCTTTGATATCCCCAATATTACGGAATATCAAATAGAGCCAGCGAGTTATGCGGATTTGGAACGGGTGCATTTTTGTCTACCAGATGTCTATGCTGTGACCACAGAGTCCCATTTGGCATCTGCTGGCGGCGCCATTACCTGCGCCAAACTTGTCATGGAACACAAAGAGCAATCAACCTTTGCCCTTGTGCGGCCACCAGGTCACCATGCCATGCGGGTTGTGCATGGTAACCGGGGCTTTTGTAACATCAATAATGAAGCAGTGATGATCGAATATATTCGCGATCATTATCCGCATCCTTCTGGACGCCCCTTGCGCATTGCCATTGTGGATACAGATGTGCACCATGGTGATGGCAGCCAAGATATTTTTTATAATGATCCCAATACCCTCTTTATCTCCTTACACCAAGATGGCCGCACCTTGTATCCTGGGAGTGGCTTTATCAAAGAATGTGGGGGCATTGGGGCCTTGGGCCGCACCATAAATATTCCTCTCCCTCCCCAAACATCAGATGGCGGCTATCTCTATGCAGTTGAACATGCTGTTGTGCCCATGTTAGCTGCCTTTAAGCCAGATCTTGTGATCAATTCGGCAGGCCAAGATAACCACTTTACCGATCCCCTTGCCAATATGCGCCTCTCAGCCCAAGGCTATGCGGCCTTAAATCGGGCCATCAAGCCTGACATTGCCGTGCTTGAGGGTGGCTATTCAATCAGGGGGGCCTTGCCTTATGTGAATTTGGCCATTTGTTTGGCCTTGGCAGGTCTTGATACTGATGATATCAGGGAACCCAATTGGTCGCCGAAGATGACCCATGAGGAACCCAAAATCCGCCAATATATTGCGAGACTCTGTGACGAGGTGCTTGAGATCTATCATAATCCGCCAAAGGTGCCAGATATGGGGCGCTGTGAGCATGGCTTTTGGGTGAGAGATAAACATGTCTTTTACGACACAGATATGCTTAGTGAAAGACAGCGCGAAGCTGTAAAAATTTGTGACGCGTGCCCGGGATATATGACCATAGAAACGAGTTCAGAGCGTGTGGCAAGATCCTTATGTGTGTATATTCCGCGCCATGCATGTTCTGAGTGTCAAGAGCAGGGTCAGCTTGCATTTGCCAAAGCCAAAGCCCAACGCAAATATAGTTATGTGCGTTTGTTAGATTTAAATACGATCTGTCAACAGCAACAAGGTTAAGTTAGCATCTTTTTTTAAGGAAGGAGCATGGCCCACAATATTCTCATTCTTGGCGCAGGTGGTGTAGGTAGTGTTGTAGCCTTTAAATGTGCTGAAGCTGCTCAGAAAACAGGGGTGTTTGGGCAAATCACTTTGGCTTCCCGTACCAAGGCTCGCTGTGACGCTGTTGCGGCTAATGTGCGTAACCGCATTGGCGTAAGCCTTAATACAGCGCAAGTTGATGCAGATGATGTGCCAAGTTTATGTAATTTGTTGCGTAGTGTGCAACCTGAACTTGTCTTAAATATTGCCTTACCCTATCAAGATTTGCATGTGATGGATGCCTGTCTTGAATGTGGAGTGCACTATCTTGATACTGCCAATTATGAACCTCTAGATACAGCCCACTTTGAGTATAAATGGCAATGGGCCTATCAAGAACGGTTTAAAGAGAAAGGCTTGTGTGCCTTACTTGGTTCAGGCTTTGACCCAGGTGTGACCAATGTCTTTGCAGCCTATGTCATGAAGCATGAATTGGATACAGTGCATGTCTTAGATATTATTGACTGCAATGCCGGTGATCATGGCCAGCCCTTTGCGACCAATTTTAATCCAGAAATTAATATTCGTGAAGTTACAGCCAAAGGCCGCTATTGGGAGCAGGGCGAGTGGGTTCAGACAGATCCCTTAAGCTTTGCCATGACCTATAAATTCCCAGACGGTATTGGGCCCAAAAAGTGCTACCTCATGTACCATGAGGAATTGGAATCTTTAGTCAAGCATTTGAAGGGTCTTGCACGGGCACGCTTTTGGATGACCTTTTCTGACCAATATCTGAACCATCTTAAGGTCTTGGAAAATGTCGGCTTAACACGCATTGATCCTGTGGACTACCAGGGAAATAAGATTGTCCCAGTGCAATTTTTAGCGCATCTTTTGCCAAATCCAGCATCACTGGGTCCTTTGACCCGGGGTAAGACCTGCATTGGCAATTTAATGCAGGGTAAATTTCAGGGCAAAGATAAAACCGTCTATATCTATAATATTTGTCAGCATGAAGCGTGCTATAGTGAGGTCGGAGCCCAAGCAATCTCCTATACTACAGGTGTACCAGCTATGGTTGGCGCTAAGATGCTCGTTGAAGGTGTGTGGCAGAAGCCAGGGGTGTGGAATTTGGAACAACTAGATCCTGATCCCTTCTTAAAAGATTTGGCAGCCTTTGGCTTGCCGTGGCAGTGCGTGGAGGTGCAAGCCTAAATGTTGGCTAGATGTGCGCCTAAGCCCTTTTTATTTACTGTGCCAAGTCCCTGCTTTGTCCTAGATTATGCCAATTTTAGCAAGAATTTAAAGATTTTAGAGCGACTTGAAGAGCGCACTAAGGTGAAGATCCTTTTGGCCTTAAAGGCCTTTGCCTGTTGGCATCTTTTTCCAATGCTTTCTAGAGCTTTTCAAGGCCCTTTGTGGGGGACATGTGCGAGCAGTTTGCATGAGGCACGGCTTGGGCGGGAAGAATTTGGGGGCGAGGTGCACTGCTTTGCTTGCGCCTATAGTGAAGATGAAATACGCGGCTTAATAGATGTATGTGACCATGTAGTCTTTAATTCTATAGCCCAGTGGCGCCGTTTTAGGCCTTTCATTATTGAGGCGTGGGATCAAGGCAAGAAACTAAGATGTGGCATGCGCATCAATCCTGAGCATTCAGAAGGAGCACCTTTAATCTATAATCCTTGTGCCCCCAATTCACGCTTAGGTGTACGGGCTAAAGATTTTGTGCCGCAAGTTTTTGCTGAGGGCATTACAGGCTTACATTTTCACACCCTCTGTGAACAGAATGCACAGGCGCTCAAAGCTACTTTAGAGGCCTTTGAGGCAAAGTTTGGGTCATATATTCATAAGTGCCAGTGGTTAAACTTTGGTGGTGGCCATCATTTAACAAGAGCTGATTATGATCTAGAGCTTTTAGTGCAAATGTTACTTGCCTGGCAAAAGCGCTATAATGTTGAAATTTATTTGGAGCCAGGGGAGGCTGTAGCCCTAGATTGCGGGTGGCTTACGGCAACGGTGCTTGATATTGTGCAGGCAGAAAAAGCAATTGCGATTTTAGATGTGTCGCCAACCTGTCACATGCCAGATACCCTAGAGATGCCTTATGATCCACCAGTCTTTTATCTGCATAAAGATGTAGTTACAGAAGCCACACAAAATTCCTCTGCACCTTATGAGTATCTGTTAGCTGGCAAATCCTGCTTAGCAGGAGATGTGCTTAAGGCAACCTATGGTTTTCAAAGTCCCCTTAAAATTGGCACACGCCTTATTTTTGGCGATATGGCCATCTATAGCATGGTCAAAACTACGACATTTAATGGCTTAAATTTGCCATCTATTGGGGTCTTTCAAGATCAAGACTTTCGTTTATTGCGCAGCTTTGGTTACAGTGATTTTAAATCACGGCTTGGGTAAATTTATTGGGTGTATGGGCGTTCATGTAATTTACGGCCCAGCTCTATACATAAAAAAGGTGATGGGGGCATCCCATCACCTTTTATGCTGTGCATTAAAAAAAGAGGGCAGTTTATTTATTGAGTAGTGATACTTTTCTGTCACACATAGCAGAATACTACAGTTCTTGATGATATATGCAAGGTGTGGCGATTTGATAGATCAATGCTATGCTGTATGTTTACAGATGATTTATATTTGTGAGTTTGCTTTAAGTTTGGCGGCACCCGTTAACTCTTGCCGTGAACTGCCAAGTTCGGGGCTAGATTCCTAATACGTAAAACATCCCAAGGTGTCTAAGAATTGGACGCAGATCTCATTTTAAAGTGAACCTTATTGTTCGTCTGTTGCATCAAGTGCAGATTCTTTTGGTTTACTCTGCTAATATCGTCACCATCTTCTTTAAGAAGAGTGATGTAATTTAAGCGGTAAAGTAAATCACATAATGCTCCTTAAATGGTGTTGGGTCTCTCCGTGATTTGTTGTGTTACTGCAAGAACTCCACACGAACTTAGAGCCAGTGTTATTGTATACAAATTTTTATTCTTAGGGGCTGGTCTAAAGGCCTGTGAGAACACGCTACCATTTTTAAAAGGCTTTGAAGAATCTAAAGAAGAAGATTTGTAGCATAAGTCATCCTTCTTGAACATCTGCTGCAAGCAGTTTTTCAATGACCACCCACCCATCACGCTGCAGCTGCAGAGTTGCAACAATCTCTTCTTCGGTTTTTTTTAGGGCGTACAACGAGCCGACACGCGTTTCAGGATCAATGTCTACAGAAAACTCGACATATCGATCGTCATCCCACTCCAAAGAAAGACCACCTTCTGCTGTTGGGTAGATATATGGCAGTTGAATGTTTGAGGGGTAGTATTTTTTAAATAAATCAGCAATCCATTGGATAAATGATGTCTTTAGCGGACTCCCAAATACGCCATCTAGCCAACCTTGTTTCAGCAATGACAGCTCACGTAGGCGTGTTATTAGGTCAGACGTAAAGGCTAAAGTGCCCTTACATACTGACTTTTTTATGCCAGCGTTTCTGTCTAGGATTGATTTTTCCGCCACTTTTTCCCCCTCGATTTATTAGTGACTGAATTTTTGGCAAAAAAAAAGTCCTCATTAAGAGGACTTTTTATAATACTATGGCGGAACGGAAGGGACTTGAACCCTCGGCCCCCGGCGTGACAGGCCGGTGTTATAAACCGACTTAACTACCGTTCCAAAATTTGGTGGGCAGTACAGGACTTGAACCTACGACCCCCGCCGTGTGAAGGCGATGCTCTACCAACTGAGCTAACTGCCCGTACTGACAAAATATATATAAGCGGGAACTTAAATTCTGTCAAGTGCTTATTTTTTCTAGCGCTTTCTCTGCGCCCAGAACACATTTAATCTTTTACAGAATCTTGGCAGAAAAAGCAAGCCCCTTGATTTAGCCGCTTGCGGCCCGTAAAGCGCAGTGGTATTGAGGCGCAAGCGAGGTGGATATGCGCAATTTTCGAATTCTTGTGTGTCTGTTTTTGGTTTATGTTTTAAGCGTGCATTGTGTGTTGGCAAGAGTTATTGGCGGCACAGAGATGGAAGATATGCCTTTGGATGAAAATCTCTGTGTGCTGACCTTTGATGATGGGCCATCTATTTTTACGCCGCAATTGCTGGATACCTTAAAAGCCCACGACGTGCGGGCGACATTTTTTATGTTGGGACGCATGGTCGATAATTATAAGGATATTGCCCTAAGGGTTGAAGCCGAAGGCCATGAAATTGCTTCCCATACCTATGCCCACAAAAATCTCAAACGCTTAAACTACACAAAGCAGTGGGAAGAGATTGAGCGGGGCTACCACAGTTTGACAGATTTGGGCATTATTCCCACATTTATGCGCCCGCCATATGGCAACTATGATGAGCGCACATTGCAAATTGCCAATGAGTTTGGCTTACATGTGGTCTTATGGTCCATTGATAGCAAAGATTGGAAGCGCTTACCTAGCGATTATAGCAAATTGGCTTCAGCACATGGCCATATCTTTGCTCCTGGTGAGATGCATGGCGTCTTTCTCTTCCATGATATTCATAAACGCACGGTGGATGATGTGCCGCGAGTTATTCGAGAGCTAAAGGCAGCTGGCTGTACGCGCTTTGTAACCTTTGGTGAATATATGGCAGCCTTAGCTGATCCTGAGCCACCTCTCTTATTAACAAGGATCCCAAGATCTCAAAATCCTTCAATTCCTGTCCTTGATCTACCAATAAGAGAATCTCTAGAACCCCAAGATGAGTCACCTGTGCCAAGTCTTCTGCCAGAAAAAGATACCCTCCATGATCAGCTGCAAACTAAGCCCCAAGAAAACGTGCAATACAATTTAAAATCCATCGCTTTGCCTGCAGAAACAAGTTTAGAGCCAAGTAGCAGTAAAGATACCCCCAGTTTTTAGCCGACTATTTCTTTTTGCAAAGCGTTAAATGTGTTTAAGGCATCGGCAATTGTTTTATCCATGTCAAAGTATTTATATTTGCCGAGCCTCCCACCTAAGATGATTTGTTGTGTTTTCGCACATTCTTCGGCATAGCGCTCATATAATAGATTATTTTGGGCATTATTTACAGGATAATAGGCTTCAAGACCTGGTGAAAAGTTTGCAGGATACTCACGGCAAATCACACTTTTTGCTAAATTAAATGGTTCTATTCTTTCTGGATGATAATGTTTAAACTCATGAATCCTAGTATAGCTCACATCAAGATCGGCATAATTTAAGACAGCTGTGCCTTGATAGTCGCAGACATTGACAGTCTCCCAACTAAACTCAAGGGATCTCCAGGCAAGCGGTCCATATTGATAATTACATAATTCATCAACAAGGCCGGTATAAATCACTGTTGCATCTTTGGGCAATTGATCTTTAATTTTGGCATAGGATGTGTTGAGTTCAATTGTGATATTGGGATGGTCTAAAAGGCGCTTAAAGAGATTAAAATAGCCATCTTTAGGCACACCTTGCCAGGTATCTGTAAAATAATTGCAATTATATGATGTTCGAAAAGGTAAGCGCGTAATAATCTCTTTAGGTAGATCTTTGGGCGCACAGGCCCATTGTTTTTGCGTATAGTTTTTAATAAAGGCCTCATAGAGGGGGCGCCCAATGAGTGAGATAGCTTGTTCTTCGAGATTTTGAGGAGCAGCTATCTTAGCCTCAGCAATTTCTCTTTGCAGAAATTCTTTGGCCTCTTCTGGGGTAAAGTTGCGATTATAGAGGGCATTAATTGTTGCGAGATTAATCGGCATACTGTAAATCTTGCCATTATGTTTGGTTAAGACAGTATGCCGATAGTTGGTAAATTCAGTAAATTGGGTAATATAATGCCAGACCTCAGGCAAAGATGTATGGAAAATATGTGAACCATAGATGTGACATTCAATGCCTGTCTCTGGATCAAGTTGCGAGTGGCAGTTGCCCCCAATATGGGCGCGTTTTTCAAAGATTGTGACTGGGAGATGTAATTGGCTTGCGAGGCGTTCAGCCATGACTGCGCCCCATAAGCCTGCTCCGATGATGAAGAATTTGGCTGACATGGCTTAATCCTTATGCGTTTACAAGTGCTTAGTTGTGTGTAATTTTTTAAGTCTGCGCAGGGCTTAAAATGTGTTCCTGAAAGACCCAAGAGGTTTTAAAGCTTATAGCACAGGCTTATATATGTATATATATTCTATTTGATATATCATAAAAAATAAGAACTACTAATAATTTAGCAACGTCGCAAAATAGTTCGACAAGCTAATAAACACCAGTATTGCTTGCGAAGAAGAAGCACAGGTTGCTTTGGTCTAAATTTTTATGATCTTTCTTCTTTTAGAGCCTTTGCCAATAGGGCCTTAAGTTTCAACTTTTCGTGGGTTAAGGTGGCAACTTGGGCTTTTAATCCTGCATTTGCTGTTGTAAGTTTTGCCAAGGTCTCTTTTTGCGGATCTTTAACCTGCCACGCTAAATTGGGTTCTGTGAGATAAATATGGCTATAGAGATGATAGGGCGCAAAGCTTGGACTCTCTAGGTAACGCACTAAGTGCGCAACTTTTAAATGAGCCTGATAGTCAACATGGACATGAGATACTGGAGTTATGTCCGTATATAGATCTTGTAGGGGGAGATAAGCCTGCTCAAAGCCTTTGGCATTGGCAATAGCTAAATAATTGCTATTTGCTAGTTGATTTGGCCTGGGGATTACAATGACCTTGGCCTGCACATTTTGAAGTAAAAGCAAAGAATGCAGAGCTGAACCTTCAAGGGCTAATATGGTTGGAGCAGCTCCTAACATCTTTAATTGCTCTTCTATAGGATATTGTTCGGGATAAAATATCTCAAAGCCCTTTTTAATAAGCGCTTTTTCAATTTCCGCCTCATTTTTTAAGCAAGAGATGCCGCCAAATTGGCGTCTTGAAAGATACAAGGGCTTGCCCGAAGCACTTTGTGCTGTATATTGGCCTAAAAATGCGGCATGCCATTGATAGAGATAGCCACGCGAGATAAAGCCAGGGCTTGGAAAATAGCATTTGCTAAACTGTACGGGCTGATCCACAAAGAGAATTTGATTCTTAAGGCCTAAGAGCTTAAAGATGGCTTCTTGAAAATCAAGGATTAAGCCATCGCGTCCAACAAAGCAGATGGCAAGTTCTGGATGCATCTTGGCAAACCAGAGTCTGGCCGTGCTTTCCAAGAGAAAGTGGCCATAGTGCTTAAATAAAAAGCCTGCAAAGATGACTGCATTGTGATTGGTCACGAAATTTTGGGGGTACTTAGCCTTATTAAACACCAATCCATAGTCGCGGCACAGAAGCCCTTCAGGGATGATGCTCTTATTTTCCGTAAAACAAGCATAGCTCTGGTGCATAAACGGCGTAATGGTGACATTAGAATATACGGTAAAGCTTGGGTTCAGCATGTCCTGCACCTTTTTTGAAATTAAGAAAGCAAGCTTTGGGTATGCGTTTTTTGAGACTCACACCCAAAGCTCCAAAGGACTTGTTTTTTAAGGGATTGACTAAAAATGTTTGAACATGGGTTATCAAAAGAAGACAGTGTTTTTAACAAGATCTTCGCACTGTAATATCTTATCTTAATCGTAATTTTTACTTTTGCGTAAGCTCTGCTGGAATATATTTATTAGTTCCCCAGGTTAAAAGGAGCACAAAGATGGCTGCAAGTAAGCCCAAAAGTGGACTCCAAATGGGCGGTGCAGAGAGGGAGAGACGCATGAGCAAGGTACCGATAACAAAACCTGAATTTCTAAAGACTGCATAATAGCCTGACATATACCTTTGAGAAATTAACACTACAGCAATATCTGCGAAAATTAACACTGTATAAATTGTTTCAAAGAAATTTTGGTGCTTTTCAAGGGTCAGTTCGCCAATGAGATCTTGTACGCCAATGTAGATAAAAATCAGCAAGAGACAAAAGGCAATCAATTTTTTGACCATGATATAACGTTTGCGTAAGTCAAGATCCTTGATAAGATGGGGATGCTGTACAATTTTGCGATAGAGGCCTAAGCAGAGAAAGACACCCAAAGCGCCCAAAGCCGAGACCACAATGGTCATTAAAGAATCAAGATTTTCCAGCGAAATGCGCACAGGCTCTTCTAAAGTTGTCAATTCTTTAAAGGCATTGCGCAGCAAAATGAGCGTGAGAATTTCAAATTGTTTGCCGATTGAGGTTGAGAGGGAAGAGGGGAGGATAAAAATCAAACTCATGAGTTCCATGATGAGGATGAGTGAAAAGGCCAGGTGGATGGCCGCAAAGTGACTTTGGGGTGGGGTAGGCAGCACTTTAGGATAGAGACCAGAGTTTTGCAGAACGATGCCAAGGAGGGATAGGAGGTAGACGGAGAAGAGATAGAGCGCTAAAGTGTGTTGGGTACTTGATTTTTCCCAAAAATGGGCGATACG
Organism: Desulfovibrionaceae bacterium; assembly: GCA_017454005.1. Classification (GTDB taxonomy): domain Bacteria; phylum Desulfobacterota; class Desulfovibrionia; order Desulfovibrionales; family Desulfovibrionaceae; genus Desulfovibrio. The sequence goes on from JAFTDU010000007.1 coordinate 96,170, forward strand.
ATCAAAAGCTAAGCTTACGATGCTACAGGTGTGAAAAAATATGCGATCGCCTAGAGCCATGGTACCTCCTGTAAAAAAAGGGAAAAGCTTGCTCTGTAAATACTTGCAAAGTGCATGTAAAATAGCAAGCAGAGCCCGCATGTTTTTGCCAAGTTCCCTAGTACTTAAATCTATCTTGAGCTCTTTATGCCCTAAATAGCTTGTCTTTTGCGTAAAATGCGCTTTGGCAAGAGATATGACATGTTTATTTCCCCATCGCCATAAGATTATTCGCAACATAGTTTTTATATGCTAAGATTGATTTATTTTATGCGTTGTAAACTTAAATGTTTAACTACATATAATGTGTTTTGCCATAGATAGACAAAAACTAACCGACACTTTCAGTTTTGCATAGATCTCATATTGCATCTGCTAAATATTGAGGCGGTAATTTATTATACATGTATTTCAAGTAAAGTTTAATTTAAAAATTCGTGTAAATTTGTAGAAAGTAGTGAGACGAGCTATTTTTCCTGCTGATCTTATTGGTTAATATTGTATTCTTGAACCAAAAATGCAAGCAAACTATTCTAAAAGTATAGCCAATTATTGCTTCATTGTAGCTGTGTAAGTAGAACTTCGTATATTTAGACATATTATTGCTCTGCAGAACTAGACTGCAGTTTCCTTGAAGGGTCAACTACTATTTCTATGCCCCTTCAAGTGGCTACAGCTTGCAGGTTTTGCATTAAAGGTGTAACTTTGCCTTATGGCAAACCCTCGTTTACTTTTCATCATGCCCGCACAGGCGGTTACTGGGATTGTCCAGGCGTTGCGTGACGCAGGTTTTGAGTTTGGCATAGCAGACAACTTAAAAACTGCGGCCATCTTTATTCGTAAATCGAGCCCAGCCTTTATTTTTGCGCGGCCTAATCTGCCGGGATTTCGGGTGGAAGAGCTCCTTGAAATGAGTACCACCCAAGAGGATTTCCCCCCTATAATCATTGTTACCGACCGTGGCACTGCAGCCGAGGCGGAACGGTTGATGAATTTAGGCGCAAGAGACTATTGGCTGGAACCTTTAGATGTCGAACGCATAACAACAGTCGCCAGGACACCCAAAAAAGCCGTACCAGTGCCGCAAGTCACCACCCTAGGCGGCCATAAGCCAAGCCTCCCTGAAGGAGTGGGCCCAAAAATTGTGGGCCGACACCCCTCCATTGCGCGTGTCTTAGCGTTGGCCAAGCAGGTGGCGCCCTCCAAAGCCACAGTCTTAATTATGGGCGAGTCAGGCACTGGTAAAGAAATGTTTGCCCGCTATCTACATGGCATGAGTAAGCGCAATAAGGGGCCGTTCATTGCCGTGAACTGCGCAGCCCTACCAGAACATTTGCTTGAGAGTGAACTCTTTGGTCATGAAAAGGGCGCCTTTACCGGGGCCATTGCCCGGAAATTGGGCAAGTTTGAAATGGCCAGTGGGGGCACCTTGCTCTTGGACGAAATTTCAGAAATGGATCTCCCCTTGCAGGCCAAATTATTGCGTGTGTTGCAAGAAGGGGAGGTCGATCGTGTGGGTGGCACTGAAACCATCAGTGTAGATGTCAGAGTGTTAGCTACCACTAACCGCAATCTTGAGGATTGGGTTGCGCAAGGTAAATTTCGTCAAGACCTCTATTTCCGTCTCAATGTCATCCCTTTGCGGTTACCTGCCCTACATGAACGCGGCGATGATGTACTGGAGTTGGCGCGTTTCTTCATCAATATGTATGTGCAGGAATATGCCTTAACTCCCATGGACTTAAGTCAAAGTGCCATAGATTGGCTGCGCCACTATAATTTTCCAGGCAATGTGCGGGAGTTGCAAAATTTAATGGAGCGGGCGGTACTCTTGGCCAATGGTCATGCCATTGAGCCCTGTCATTTTCTCTTAGAAAATCAGGAGTGGCCTCTATTTGAAGAGGATACAGGCGGCGATAAGGTGGAGATTTCGCCTGTGCAAGTCTGTACCAAAGAAAAACGTGCCGCAAAATCCGCCGAAAAATCCTCTGATAAATCTTCTGACCCGCTTGCCATGTCAGGTCCAGTCATTCCCCTGCATGAGATGGAACGCTTGATGATCATTAAGGGCCTAGAAGCCACCAGTGGCAATCGCACCCAAGCTGCCGAAATGTTAGGAATTTCGGTGCGCACCTTACGCAACAAATTAAATGAATACCGCACCATGGGGCGGCCTGTAGAATAATGTTGTGCCTTGCTTAAACAAGGCACATTTCTTTTTTCTTTTTGTGATGTCGGGCTAGTTCTGTAGCACGACTCTTTTTTTTCTTAGCTTTGATTAATGTAGAAGAGCTCTTCAAGTATCGATAAGAGTTGATCCAAGAGGCCGCCACCTTGCAAGGGGGAGCCAAAGATTTGGTAACTGCGCTCTTTGAGCTTTTTTGAGCTTATGGGAAAGGGGAGGTCTCCTAGCGCCTGCACAATGCGGCTTGTGAGTAAGCTCTCCTCGGCACTGTGCCACCATAGATCAAAGGTCTTGGCAAAGAGCAAGGCCTTATTTTGCCAAAAAGCCTGGGCCTTGGGATTTAGATTTTGTTGCAAGAGGCTTGCAAGAGCTGTGTGCAGGTTATTCATTTGGGCACCTGGAAGCCCTGTGCGCCAGCCAAAGAGCCAAGGTGTGCGGCGAAAAAAAAGTTGCTGCTCTAAGCCTAAATTAAATAGTTCGCGTGTTTTTTTATAGGCATTTATAAGATATGTATCTTCTATGTTTATGTTGATGGTATCTAGATCCCAAGCTGGAATTACTTTTTGTTCTAAATCGATTTTTAAGAGCCAACTTAAAAGTTTCGTTAAGAGAAAATTGGCTTCTTGTGACACTGGCGTTTCTAGATGCGCATAGCTTAAGAGATAGCGACCCTCGCCATAGGTGCCTTTGATAATTAAGGGTGCATCTTTTAAGAAGTCTGATGAGAGATCAATGCCATATTCAGCACGCCAAATGGCAAAGAGTTCTTTGGGAATACTTGCAAGTAAAAGATCCCCAAGCCAAAAATCTTTGTCAGCTGCTTCTGCTTTAGCGATGATCTCAACATTAGTGTTGGGCTCTGCTGCAAAGCGGCCAGGCCACCAAATGGGCAGAGAGATGATCTTTGTAGGATTATCTAAGAGCACTGCTTTGACATGACCTGAGGCCAAATGTTGCAGGCGTTCGGGGTAGGGTTTGCGCGGCCAGGGGCAGAGGTGCAAACCTAAATCCTTCTGGCTATTCTGTAAGCCAAGACCTGCCCCGCCGCAAATGCCCAGATATAATCCCCCTTGGGCCACAAATTCTCTGATATTAGCTAGACCTTTAGGCGTTAGCGCATAAGCTTTGCGTCTGGCATTGCCACCTGGTACGAGCACAAGGCGGGCTGTCTTTTTTGACAAGAGGCCTCCTGCAATCTCTTGCCCTTTGGTTAAACGACAGGGTAGACCCAAAGCACGAATTGCGCGATAGGCCATGAGGCCCCAGATGTGGGAAGCGTCCCATAAAATATGAATAGGTTGTGCGTCGAGCATGACCCAAGTTTTGCCGTTTTTTGAGGGAGTTTTCAAGATGTCCGAAATCCTCGCCACAGCCTATGAACCGGCGCAAGTTGAAGCGCATTGGCGTAAACATTGGGAAGAGGCCCAGATTTTTACGCCTGATCCCAAGGCGCCTGGGGAGCCTTATGCCATTGTGATCCCCCCACCCAATGTGACTGGCGTTTTGCATATTGGGCATGCCCTCAATCTGACCTTAATCGATGTCTTGATCAGGCATGCGAGGCAGCTTGGTAAAAATGTGTTGTGGGTGCCTGGCACAGATCACGCAGGCATTGCCACACAAAATGTCGTGGAGCGGGCGCTCGCACGTGAGCACAAAACCCGCCATGATTTAGGCCGCGAGGCTTTTATTGAGCGTGTCTGGCAGTGGCGGGAAGAATATGGCCACCGTATTTTGGAGCAAATTGCAGCCCTTGGCTGTTCGGTTGATTGGACAAGATTGCGCTTTACCATGGACGAAGGCTTATCGAAAGCTGTGCGGCGCGTCTTTGTGCAATTATATAATGAAGGCTTAATCTATAAAGGCGACTATATTATCAACTGGTGTGCCCGCTGTCATACGGCCTTAGCCGATGATGAGGTGGAACACGAAAATACCCATGGGCACCTTTGGAGCATCCGCTATAGGTTAAGTGATGGCAGTGATGCCATCGTAGTTGCAACGACAAGACCTGAGACAATACCTGGCGATACTGCCATTTGTGTGCACCCTGAGGATGATCGCTACAAGCATTTAATTGGCAAAACTGCACTAGTGCCTATCTTAAATAGACCTATCCCCATTATTGCAGATAACTATGTCGACCGTGAATTTGGGACAGGCGCTCTCAAAGTCACCCCTTGTCATGATCACAATGACTGGATGCTTGGCAAACGCCATAATTTAGAGTTTATCCAAGTGATCGATGCCGATGGGATCATGAAAGAAGAGAGTGGTCCTTATGTAGGTCTCACTAAAGAAGAGTGTCGCAAGAAAATTGTTGCAGATATCGAAGCCCAGGGCGATTTAGTAGGCGTTTCTGATCTTGAGCATGCGGTTGGGCATTGTTATAGGTGCCATACGGTCGTTGAGCCGCATGTGTCGACCCAATGGTTTGTGGCCACAACAAAACTTGCCAAAGAAGCAAGGGATGCTGTGCCAAGCTTAACGAAGATTTTGCCAACCAACTGGCTGAAAACCTACTATCATTGGCTAGACAATATCAGAGATTGGTGCATAAGCAGACAGATTTGGTGGGGGCACAGAATCCCTGCCTGGACTTGCGAGAAGTGTGGCAAGCTGATTGTGCAAGAGGATGCGCCAACAAAGTGCAGCTGTGGCAGTACCGATTTAGTGCAGGATCCAGATGTCTTAGATACCTGGTTTTCTTCAAGTTTATGGCCTTTCTCAACCTTAGGCTGGCCGGATAATACAGAAGAATTAAAACGCTGGTATCCCACAAATGTGCTCATTACTGGCTTTGACATCATCTTTTTCTGGGTTGCCCGCATGATGATGCTGGGCCAACATTTCATGCACGAAGTGCCCTTTAAGACGGTCTATTTACATGCGCTAGTAAGAGATGCTACTGGGCACAAGATGTCGAAATCGACCGGCAATGTCATTGATCCACAGGTCATGATTACCAAGTATGGCTGTGATGCCCTGCGCTTTACCTTAACAGCTTTTGCTGCCATGGGCCGGGATATCCGCTTATCTGAAGAGCGCATTGAGGGCTACAGACATTTTGTAAATAAATTGTGGAATGCGGCTAGATTTACCCTCATGCAGTTAGGGGATACTACGCCTATCGCTTGTGCCTTAGAAGCCTTGACCGATCTTGAGCATGTGTGGATTTTGCACAAGCTTGAAGAGGCCAAAACCAATGTAGCCCAAGCTTTAGCAGAATATCGCTTTAATGATGCTGCGCAGAGCTGTTATAAATTTTTATGGGCTGAGTTCTGTGATTGGTATCTTGAGCTTGTAAAACCCATGCTGCAACAGGGGACAGAACAAAGTAAAAGTCAAGCCCAATATGTTTTGTGGAGTGTCTTAAGAGAGATTTTAATTCTCTTGCACCCCATGATGCCCTTTGTGACCGCAGAGATTTGGCAAGCGTTGCCATGTGTTTCTGATAGCTTTACAGGCGAATTAGCCAAAGCACCTTACCCTGCTAAAAGGCCTCTCTGTATTAAACCTGAGGCTGCCGCCCAAATGGAATTTATCCAAGGGGTCATAGTAGCAGTTAGAACCATCAAGGCTGAGTTAAATATTAGTCCTGGCCGCAAGGTACACCTCTTAATTGTGCCCCAAGATCAATCCCAACAAGATCTCTTAGCAAGACATACGACTCTGCTTCAGACCTTAGCACGCTTAGAGGATCTCAAATTTATTCAAAGTGGCGAGCAACCTAAAGCCTCGGCTGCCTCTGTTGTCCAAGGCTGTCAGCTGGTTGTACCTTTAAAGGGCACCGTTGATTTAGCTCAAGAATTGGCAAGATTAGATAAACAATTGGCCAAGCTCGCAAAAAATCTCATCAATGTGCAAAAGCATTTGGCTGATCCCAATTTTTTGGCCAAAGCCCAAGCCCATGTTGTCGAAAGAGAACAGCAACAGGCCCAAGAACTTTTAGATAATCAGGCAAAGCTTACGGCCTTACGCGAACGCTTTGCCCAAGCCTTGGAAGAGGCTTAGCTTGACAAGGAGCTCAACCTCTCTCTATGCTGCAAAACTTACTGTTTGGTTTTAGCCTTTGGAGGAACTATGCCAACAATTAACCAGCTTATCCGTATTGAACGGAAAGCCGTGGTCAAACGTAAAAAAACCCCCGCCCTGCAGGCCTGTCCGCAAAGGCGCGGCGTCTGCACACGTGTCTATACCACAACCCCTAAAAAGCCTAACTCAGCTTTGCGGAAGGTTGCCCGTGTGCGCTTAACCAATGGTATTGAAGTCACAGCCTACATCCCTGGTGAAGGCCACAACTTGCAAGAACACAGTGTCGTGATTATCCGCGGCGGTCGTGTTAAAGACTTGCCTGGTGTGCGTTATCACATTGTGCGCGGTACCTTAGATACTTCTGGTGTGGCTGATCGCAGAAAGAGTAGATCCAAATACGGTGCTAAACGGCCCAAATAAATTTTAACAATATCCTGACAAGTGCCATGTGTGTTTAACACGGGGTTGGTGCTTGGCAACTATTTTTGTGGAAGGAGTAACCCCATGCCACGCAAAGGTTCAGTCCCCAAGCGGGAGATTTTGCCTGATCCTCTGTATAATAGCCGCCTGGTCACAAAGTTTGTGAACCGTTTAATGTATAATGGTAAACGCGGCGCAGCAGAAAAAATTTTTTATAGTTCCCTAAGTTTTTTGGCCGAAAAGACCGGTGAAGAGCCCATGCGAGCCTTTGAAAAGGTACTTGATAATGTCAAACCCCATATGGAGGTTAAAGCCCGCCGGGTCGGTGGTGCCACCTATCAAGTACCCATGGATGTGCATCCGGAACGCCAAATTTCTCTCTCCATCCGTTGGATTATCAACTATGCCCGGTCACGCGGCGAAAAGGGCATGACTGCCAAGCTGTCGGGCGAGTTTTTGGATGCCTATAATGGCCGGGGTGGTGCGGTCAAAAAACGTGAAGACACGCACCGTATGGCTGATGCCAATAAAGCTTTTGCGCATTTTCGCTGGTAATTTGTAGTACGCAGGATGAGGTGCTGCGGCCCCACTTTTGGGTTGATCGCAGCTCCCTCAGCAGAGGAGGAAGAGCGTGGCGCGTACCGTTTCCTTAGATATGCAGCGCAATATTGGCATCATGGCCCATATTGACGCCGGCAAAACAACAACTACTGAACGTATTCTTTTTTATACCGGCGTTAACCATAAAATCGGTGAAACGCATGATGGTGAATCCACCATGGACTGGATGGAGCAGGAGCAAGAACGTGGTATTACCATTACTTCTGCGGCCACCACATGTTATTGGAAGGATTACCGCATTGATATTATTGATACGCCTGGGCACGTAGATTTTACCATTGAAGTGGAACGCTCCTTGCGTGTCTTAGATGGGGCGGTCTGCGTCTTTGATGCTGTGGCTGGCGTAGAACCCCAATCAGAAACCGTCTGGCGGCAAGCAGATCGCTATCATGTGCCGCGCATCTGCTTTGTCAATAAAATGGATCGCATTGGCGCAAACTTTGCTAGATGCGTTGACATGATCCATGAACGCTTGGGTGCCAAACCCGTAGCCTTACAGTTGCCCATTGGCGCAGAAGATAAATTTGAAGGTGTAGTTGATCTTGTCACAGGCAAATCCATCCGTTTTGACAAGGAAACCAAAGGCGCCAATATGGTTATTGGCGATATCCCAGCCGATATGCAGGCGCTCTTTGAAGAGAAACACCACGAAATGCTTGAAGCTGTGGCCGAAGAAGATGAGGCTCTCTTAGAAAAATATCTTGGTGGGGAAAAATTAAGCGAAGCTGAAATTATTTCTTGCGTGCGCAAAGCGACCATTGCCCGCAATATTGTCCCAGTACTTTGCGGTTCAGCTTTCCGTAACATGGGTGTGCAACCCTTGTTAGATGCCATTGTGGCCTACCTGCCTTCCCCAGTTGATATTCCTGCCATCATTGGGCATGCCCCAGATAACAAAGACAAGACCATTGAATGTCACTGCAAAGATAGTGAACCTTTGGCAGGCTTAGTCTTTAAACTCTTTTCTGATCCCTTTATTGGTCACCTCTCCTTCTTCAGAATCTATTCAGGTTGTCTTGAATCAGGGATGAGCGTGTTTGATGCCAATACAGGCAAACGCGAACGCATTGGCCGTATCTTAAAGATGCATGCCAATAAACGCGAAGATATTAAGTGGGCTGGAGCTGGTGATATTGTGGCCTTGGTGGGCTTAAAAAATGCCTCCACCGGGGACACCTTATGCGATGAAAAACGCCCCGTGGTTTTGGAATCTTTAAATATTCCTGAGCCTGTCATTGAAGTTGCCATTGAACCCAAGACCAAAGCAGACCGTGATGCCTTGTCTGCAGCCTTAAATAAGCTGGCCAAAGAAGATCCATCCTTCAGAGTTAAGGGGGATGAAGAGACCAATCAGACGCTCATTGCAGGTATGGGCGAGCTGCATTTGGATATTATTGTCGATCGGCTCACCCGTGAATTTGGTGTTAATGCCAATGTGGGTAAACCCCAAGTGGCCTATCGTGAGACCATCACCAAAGCAGCTAAGAGTGACATGAAACACGTCAAACAATCTGGTGGACGTGGACAATATGGTCACTGCGTGATTGAAGTTGAACCCAATCCTGGTAAAGGCTATGAGTTTACCAACTCCATTACAGGTGGTGTCATCCCCAAAGAATATATCCCATCCATTGATAAAGGTATCCAAGATGCCATGAAGAGTGGTGTGTTGGCGGGCTTCCCCTGTGTGGATCTCAAAGTGAACCTGGTCTTTGGTTCCTACCATGAGGTCGATTCTTCAGAGCAAGCTTTCTATGTAGCAGGTTCTATGGCCATTAAAGACGCCATGCAGAAAGCAGGGCCGGCCTTACTTGAACCCATCATGGATGTGGAAGTGGTAACCCCAGAAGAATATTTAGGCGATGTCATGGGCGATCTCAATGGTCGCCGGGGCCGGGTGCAGAATATGGAAGCCCGTGCTGGCGGAGCCCAAAGTATTCGGGCGCAAGTCCCCTTGGCCTCCATGTTTGGTTATGCCACAGACTTGAGATCCCGCACCCAAGGTCGGGCGACATTCACCATGCAATTCCACCATTATGAACGTGTACCCCAAGCTTTAGCCGACGAAATTCAGAAGGCTAGATCATAAGGGGCAAATTCTGAGGCGTAACGCCTTTTTGTCAGAGGATTTACGCTGACAAAAAGGCGTTTTTTTTATGCCGCTTTGGGCAAAGTTGCTTTTAGATTAGGAGGTAACATGGCGTGTGATCTGCCTCAAGGGTTTGAGGCTAGTGCCTGCGCCTGTGGGTTTAAACAACAGGATCGCGATGATTTGGGTTTAATTTTATCAGAGACACCCTGTACCTTGGCGGCTTTATTTACCCAAAACCGCTTTTGTGCGGAACCTGTGAAGGTGTGTAAAGAGATTTTGGCAGCCAAGAAGCCTGTACGTGCCATCATTGCCAATTCAGGGCAGGCTAATGCCTGCACAGGCACGCTCGGGGCTCTAAATGTCAAGGCCTGTCAGAAGATGGTTGCAGAAAACTTTGCCTGCGCTGTGGATGAGGTCTTACCCCTATCCACAGGGGTTATTGGCGCCCAACTTAAGATGGATCTCTGGATGCAAGGAATAGAGCATCTTAAAGCTAATCTCGGCACAAGAGATGCCGAAGGCTTTACCCGGGCCATCATGACCACAGATGCTTTCCCCAAATTTGCCAGTGAGGTTGTTGCCTGCAGCCAAGGATCGGTACGTTTGACCGTTATGGCCAAAGGGGCTGGAATGATCTGCCCCAATATGGCAACCATGCTCTGTGTGTGCTTAACAGATGCCAGTGTTAACCAAGAGCAGTGGCAAGAGATGTTTGGGCAGGCGGTTAATTTAACCTTTAATCGCGTGTCTGTGGATGGGGATACCTCAACTAATGACACCATTTTGGGCCTTGCCAATGGTGCAAGTAAGGTAGATATAAGTAACCCAGATGATCTGCGCAAATTTAGTAAGGCCTTGCAGCGCTTGCTTGGCCGCGTGGCCCATATGTTGGTGCAAGATGGTGAAGGCGCAACCAAAGTACTGCATATAAAGGTCACAGGCGCCATTGATGATCATAATGCGGAAGTTGTCGCAAGAACGGTTGGCCATTCCCAACTTGTGAAAACTGCCATTTATGGTGGCGATGCCAATTGGGCTGACTACTGTTAACAGCAATAGAAAACCCTTTACATCTTTTTAAGAGGTGTAAACTCAACGTTAAATGCTTTGAATCCCTAAAGCCT
>JAFTDU010000008.1 GCA_017454005.1 Desulfovibrionaceae bacterium
CAGGGTATTCAGTCTGAAGAGCCAAAGCCCAAGAGAAAGCGCGGACGCCCGAGGGGGAGTAAAAACAAACCTAAGATTTGCGTGTCTTAAGCGCTCTACGAAATAGCCTAAAAGCTCACCCATCCGTTGCACTCAAATTTTTGAGGAAATTAGCGTATAAAAATACTTTATATATCTTAATATTTTTAAATAAATTATTAATCTACTTATAGGTTAAATAAGTCTGCAATATAATTAAGCAATTTACTTATTACGTTTCGCCAAAATGTTTGAACCTCGTTGTGTCAGAGCCCATGTTATCCTTTTCCTTTTCTGGTCGAACATTCAAAAATATCGGTAAAATTTAATAATATATCTATGTCTATGTAGAATATGTTTTGCTGATACTTTTAAGTACAATAAATGGATTCATTTATAGAAAGTATAATTCGCTTTAAGTTTCAAGATAGTCAACATTCAAGAATTAAGTATGCAAGGAAATTACAAAAAAAGTCGCCTAAGGCGACTTTTTTTGTAATGATTAAGTTTAAAGACGCAAAATCTTAAAATTCAAGACCCATTGTCAAACTGCCATTAAAGGACGAAGAGGCTGTGCGTAAGGTTTCTCCACCAAGACCAACTTCAGCAAAGAAGCCACTCTTGTGAGTTAGTTTAAGACTGCCTTGCAAAAGAAGCGCATCCCGCCCAGCAAGATCTGTCTCTGTGCTAAAGGAATGATTAGCATAGGAGCGAAAAGCGGCATTTGTGCGCATGGTACCTTCAGCCAATTCATGCCTCCAGGCAGCCAGGCCATTTAACTTCATCGTAGTACCATTGGCAAAGTCCATTTCATAGCTAACGTGGCCTCCCAAAGCGCTTTGGAAGGATTCATACGTTGTGGCATCAAGTTTTAAGCGTGTGGCTTTGCCATATGACTCAGATATTTCGGGACGGTAAAGGGCTGAATATTCAAGCCAAGCCACAGGACCTGCGGCAAGCTGACCATCTCCAGCATCAAAGTAAAAATCCTTGCCTACACCCAAGAGGGCCGACCATAGAGGCGCAGTCCACCGACTTTCGTTAGAACGTTCATATGCGCCTAACGCCACACGTCTATACATGGTACCGTCTTCAAGACCAACTCGAGCTTGGCCGGTCACATAAACTCCATCCCAGGCTTCTGGCGCATAGATGGCCTGGCCACCTATGAAGGCTGTTTTGCTATAGTTTTTAGCATCGTGATCGCCGTGCACCTTAGTACGGCTCGTTGCAAAGCCTACATGTAGACCCAGGGTAAGTCCTGAGTCCAAAGTTTTGTCAGCTCCACCTAAAAAACCTACTCCATGGCTAGTGTAGCCGCTAGTATCATTGTGGTCACCTTGATGTGAAGTACTGCCAAAAAAAGAACCCCAGCCTATCCACTTCCCAAGAGTTGCCTCACCATTGGGATCTGCAGCTGATCTGTTCACACCACTCATGACATTGCGCACATAGCCAAGAAGATGATTGGTCAAGAGCGTATTAAATTCACTTTGTTGTTTGAGCGAACTTCTAGCCGAAGCGTTATAGGCTTCAGCCCCTAATTTATTTAACGCGTGGCCAATGCTTGGCCCATCCAAAGACCAGTCAAGGGCAGATAGGAGGTTTTGCATATCCCCCCTGGCATTGTTGGAAACACCAACCAGCGAGCGGCCAAGATCTGCTGCAGTCTCTGTTTTGGCATATTGACTATAGGCATTTGAGGCCCGTGTGGCAATGAGTGTTGGCGTAGTATCTGTGTTAAGCAGCTGGAAGGTCAAGGTTTTCGAGGGGTTATTGCTAATCATTATCTTGCTAAACCAGCCAGAAACGTCAGCTATAAAGGGGGAAGCCACTTTAATAGCCTGATTATTATTGTAATACAGCACTTTCCAACTTTTTGAGGCTCTCCGGAGAAGAATTTTTGGGGTGGAGAGTACATTTTATTCATGAAGAACTTTTTAGATTTATGGTTTTCAGTAAAAATATGTTATTGAAAAAATTGCGCGACGATAGATTCC
>JAFTDU010000080.1 GCA_017454005.1 Desulfovibrionaceae bacterium
ATGTAAGGGCCGTAAATCACCAAAAACAACTGCTGCTAGGGGCGCAAAATTCAGGGCTTGATATTTGCGGAGTCTGCCCGCGGACTCCAACCATGATCGCTTGTCCGGCTACAGAAAAAGCGGTACTAGGGTACCAGCTGGCTCTGGGCACTACAGGTATTAAGGATGCCGCTCTTGCCTGAAACACAACGCAGATCAGCCGCTTTGGGTCGTTATAACACCATTAGGAGTAATCGGTCACTTAGGAGTCAGTTGTCGGTTACAATATTGTAATACCTTTCTTGATAGTTGATTTGCAGCACAAGAATGTATTATGTGTTTAATCGTGGCGTGGCGTTTTAAGTTCTATTTACCTGTGCCGGAAAATTCATGCACGCTGTCAGGCTCTTCAGGTAAGTAGCTTTCTTGCAATCCAAGGCTTACCTATTTTGTTGGTGACAATCATGCGCTTAAATTGGACACCGATAAACCACGCCTTTTGTTCACGAAATTAATGCAAAAAGTAATATCATTGTCAAAGATAAGTCATTTATGATATCTGCAGATTCTCTTACATAGGTAATACAACCAATTGTTCACATATTCTCTCATTAGTTGCAAGGTGAACATGTAAGCTATGCGGAAGTTGAATTGATAAATTTACTGTATATGAACATACTGCACAAAAATAAAATTTGATTGAATCTTGATATTCTGACGTCTATGCATTTATATAGCTAATAATGCTGTGATTTGCAGATTTGCAGTTGCTATTACTGTTCGCCAAAATGTTTGAACGTCGTTGCGCCAGAGCTCAGGTTGTCTGTCAGTTGTACTTACCATTTTTCTGGTCAGCCATTCAAAAATATCGGCTAAATGTAATATAACTGAGCATAGTATACATTTTGAAAACTTGAGATAAATATATACGTATAACTCTAATCCATGTTGTCTATATACGATAATACATTTTCAACAATAATGTATTTTTATTAATTTTTAAGAGTTTTTAAGAATAATAGATACAGTGATCTTTGTATTTTTCTTTCTATTAATACTGTTAATCGAAGCTGATCCGTTATCTTGACTTGCATCTGTGCATCCCGCTAAAGCAACACAATTGATATGCGCCTAAAAATCGACCGTCCACACAGCTCGATAATTTTTGGAAACTGAACAATATGACAAATTATTTGCATATTCTTTATACTCAACACTTCAGGCACTGGGCGACTAAACAGACAATCTCATAAAAAAAGAAACTTCAAAGCAAAACCGAAAGAACGAAGAGAAACGCATGGCACAGAAAAAAAATGCCCCACAGAAGGCAAGAACTAAAAAACAGCCAGAACAGGTGCAAGAGTCGGCTGACAAAGAGAAAAAAAATCAACGCATCTGACGCAAGCTACAAGCAATATTTCAGCTACCAAGAAGTGATGGAGCAGTTCATTCTCCAGTATATACCTGACAAATTGCGTGGAACTGTGTACTACGCATCTCTGCGTCGCTATGACTCGCAAAATATTACGCGTCACTGGTCAGCCGAGAGGATCTTAATTAGTATGCTCAAACGTTTAAGACAGTCGATCCTGAAATCTATTGTCCTATTGAATTGCAAAGTACAGATCCCGATGAGTTTCTGTATCGCTTTGGGCAGTATGTGTTGTCGATAAGCCTTGGACACATGTCAGATCCATGCGGGATATCCATGATTTAGCTTAGGTTAACTCTGAAAATGATTTTCAGCTCCAGTTGCTCTTTGACTACTTTGTGATAGACATTGGACGGATTGATCCTAAACTACTTGAGCAACATAGCCTGCCAACAAGATTGTTCCGACTTGAGCGAGTCAAGGATGAGCAAGAGCTGATTGCTACTGTCAAGGATATTGCCAATCGCTTTAGACAGAAAAAAGGACACGTATCCTATGGTTCGGTCAAGCGAGTTGGCCTAAGACGTGTCAACTACCCCCACCTAATGCCTTCGGCGTTTGAGGTGGAGGCTTGGTAACAAGCCTAAGTTGACTAGCCTCAGTTCTTCGAGAACTACGTTGCTTATGTTATCTCACTCAAGGATGATACCCTAGTCTTTGGCTCTGAGTAGGCTCTGTAAAAGTCTTGTGAGGTAGGGACGGTAAACCTAGTGTGGTCGATGACGACAAGCATTTGCAACATTGGCGAAGGGTAACTAAGAAGCTCTGTTAATCGGCAAAACTTAAGGCTTCCAGCATTGCTAGTAAAATCTCTACGCCTACAGATTAGACGTTTCTATAAAGCTTACGAAACCTTTCTTTCAGTTTGTCAAAGACTGTTTTGAGGTTGGCGTCGGCGCTATGCCTCGCCAATGCAAATTTCTCTTCTTGCTCGCGTGTCCACTTAGCCCCAACAGCAGCCCCTTACAAAATCGCATACATCTGTCTACCGTTTATTTGCCGCAGCAGAATCAGCTTCAAAGGCTGTGCGTTCAATTTCTCGTCTAAGCACATGGAACATTTCATGAATAGCAGTTGATGTGTCCGTGGATTGAAAGAGCCTAATCACTGCGTGGCCGTTTTTATAAAAGCTAGTTGAGCCGAGGGGAGTTAAATCTTGCCCGCTTTGATACATTGTAGAATTTTGTTTACGGAGTTTAACAAGGTCAGCATCTGTATATAATTTTGATACTGTAGGGATTGAGCGTGAGTTAGCCTCAGGGAATTGCATCCTGGAAGTGCGCGTTCAATCCCTACTTTTTTTGTGTCGTTATATAAGAAATTGCCTTTTTC
Source organism: Desulfovibrionaceae bacterium (assembly GCA_017454005.1). Taxonomy (GTDB): domain Bacteria; phylum Desulfobacterota; class Desulfovibrionia; order Desulfovibrionales; family Desulfovibrionaceae; genus Desulfovibrio. The sequence goes on from JAFTDU010000080.1 coordinate 2,744, forward strand.
TATTTGATGAATAAAGTAGTTATGATATTTTCCAGTCTACCAAAGATGGTGGTCGCGATATTAGCATTATAGCCGCCTGAATCTGTTAATGAAAATATAATGGGAACATTAATTGTTGCCAATTATGTTTACTGTCTTGAATCCATAATACAACAACTATGTCACATTATACAGAATCAGATTTTAAAATCATAACTGGATTTGCTAACACTTCGGCTTCTTTGGCTAAGCCGTTTTGCCACAAAGTATCTTGTGGATTTGAGTAAATACTTCCAAATTAGCTTCAAATATTTGATGTTTCCCATCACTTATCCTGCCTACAGCTCCCACCACTTCATTAGCTTTTGCTAATTCTTTCGGCGTAACGTCGAATTATCTTTCATTTCCCGCTTTTTCAGTGCAGCCTTCCTTAAATGGTACATTGCAATGCCTCATGATCGATGTTGTTAGCAGGGTTGAATCCGGCAACAAGTGTGCCATCACTAGCAGCCACAGGCCTTGAGAAAGATCGGATAAATGAATCCTTAGCCCAAAGTATCGTTTGTACATTGCTCAAAAGACCAGCGGCCCCACTACCAGAGCGTGCCATTTGGGCGAAACGCAATGCGACTTTCATGAGAGATCTTTCCGAATATGAAAAGCTGCCTGGAGGCTTTTGACATGTAATGCGATCTCAGCGTGGCAACCTTGCTGGAGCATTTAGTCAGGCTCAAACTAAAACGGATTGCAGATAACATCGATCCGATTTTGGACGAGGCACAGATAGCTAGCATGACTTGTATGGACACTCTTTGCGTATGCCATGAGCTATGAAGTGTAGGTCAAAGCGCGTTATACTTGGTCTCAAAATAGTCATTTTCAACGTGTTTGCACATTTGATGGATTGCATTATTCTGCAAACTATGTGTTATCGAGGGTAGAATTAGAGAACTTGCGAGACGTGATTAGCTTGGCAAAAAAAAAGAATCTTCTTATGCAGTGGACACCAGGAGTCTGCAAGACAGATCTTGCTATCGGTTGAGACGTACATCGTGTGTCAGAGTAGACACTTTGATGCGTCAGTTGGATGTGGCAGAGGCCACAGGATCTTTTCAGCAGAAGCTTACTCAGTATCAGAAGTTTAAGCTACTTGTGACCCATGAGCTAGAGAAAAACCCTCAACAGCAAATCTCTTTTTCCATCTTGGAACAACTCGATATAAGACTGGCAGTATCTTACTTACAACCAATAGATCAGCAGGTGAGTGGAGCATAATCCTTTGTGGGTCATTGTTGCTTCGGCCATCACTGCTAGATACTAACCATACGTTGTGACAGTTATAGAATGTGTGAAGGTATACTTGGGAGTAGCAGTGCATCTGCAGACTCATCGGCAAGCTAGAATGGTCAGATAGCAAAGACACAGCCGCACACAAAAATCTTAGTGGCGAAATGTTCCTTTAACTTGTCGTTTGCAGTACTTTTAACTTGTCGTTTGACATAGGTAACTCGTAATTCTAATGAAACTAATTGCTATATCATCACTTTACAGCAAGCGAACGTTATTCATGGATAATTGCTATCAACAAGAAGAGCCGCGAAAGGCTGAAACATTTTTCATCCAGGCGGCTTTTACCCTAAAAGCAAAACTGTGCACTAATCGCATTATCCGCAATCTGCATGGCGATGCTCAAATCCCAAAACAAAAAAAGCCTGCTAGAAAGCAGGCCAAAAAATTAGAGGTGCACATAGTCATATGAACACCAATGAACTTTATATGTTCGTAAGTTTACTGAAAAGAATAAAGACGATTTCGCATCTGGCGCTGAATTTAATACACTATGCTAACAAGCATCTTAAAAGTATTAAGTGTGCAACTCAATTAAAGCTTGCTGGCATCACAAGGCAAATTCGGCCTTATGATTTACGGGAACTGCTGCTGGTGTAGATGGGACAGTGGCAAAAGTTATGGGCAGTGCCGTCCCCTATGTGCCGCGAGACAAGTGTCGAATCCAAAAAGCCTGCAATCTCTTGATTTTACTGGTGCGCCTGGCGAGATTCGAACTCACGGCCTTTGGCTCCGGAGGCCAACGCTATACACACTAACCCCTTGATTTTACTGGCTTTTTCGCCATTGTTCATGTGCCGAATACGTCTTTTTACGTCTTTTTATGTGCCGTTATATGTGCCGCGGCATCCCTTCCCCTATCCCTCCTAATCGCCCCCTCCATCGTTCTATTTTACCATTACGTCAAAAGCCTCATAAAGTCCCGTACAAAAACACGCCAAAGAAAGGATGACCAACGCTATTGCAACAACTTGCAATGTAACGTACCACGCCCTCTTTGACTTTGCATTGTTAATTTTTTCTTCTGCTGATGCATCAACCACGATAAAAGGATTTTCATGTAGCACTTTGCTCCAAGTGATCGTTGCAAAAAATTGTGCACAATATGCTACCCCAGATCCCATTGCGGCAAGCATTGCGCCTATAGCAAACCACAACATTGCCACGCATAGTGCAGCTTTCCATGTAGGTATTATCGCGATAGCAGCCGCTCCATTGAGTAGAAACGTGCCTCGTAGTATCATTTTTGAAAACTCAACAAGAGCCTTTTCACTTTCAACCAAAATCTGCAGTTGAGCCTTATGGGCCTCGAGCTTTGCAGAATCCCCATAATTTTCCATCTCGTTTACCCCACCTATTTTTTCCTACCTGAAACCGCCACCACGCTTGATATAACGTGAAGGCGGCAACAAAAACTCCTGCCCAAAATCTTTCTTCATCATACAGCCTTTATCGATCGAGCATATTTTGGGGAGAGACGATCGGTATTCCGAGAGCCTCCTCCATAGTCTTTCTAGAATTAGCACCCACTTTTCCGCCATCCTCAGCCGCCCTTACATTTTCCTGATAACCTTGTGTATCTCTTGCATCGGCTATTGCTGTTGTCGCAATTTCGGCAATCTCAATACAAGCTAATTCTAGCTTGGTCATATTATCGCGTAGATTATCTTTTTTTGATAATTGCTTTAATTCTTTATGTTGTTTTACGGTTACCCCCATACAATTAACGTGCATTATATTAGTTAATGCCCCATATTCGCACGGCTTTTCTATGCCGTGTGACTTCCAAACATCTGTTAATTTATTCCTCTTGGTAATACCTTTAAGACGTTTCTCAATCCAATCTTCAGATTTACCTTGCTTGCGCCATGCGGCAACCGCCCGCTCTCTGCTCCTGGCAATGCCAAGCGCAGGGTTAGCTTCTTCTTCAATACGCTCTGCACCAACCTTAGCTAGCCATTGTTTAAATGGCTCAGCCTTAGGTGACGGCACACTTTGAATGATGCGCAGCATGCCTTCCATATCTGCGACATCTGTTTTGTACAGTTTCCCGTCTTTTCCCGGCAATTTCAGTTGTACGATAATTTCGTACAACTGCGATCCCTCAGATTTAAGCTTTCTTTTTAAATCGCTCCAATACCTTCTAGCCTTGTCGTACTCAAGATCAAGCAAAGCGGCGACAACATCCACTACACTGAAATAGAGTTTGCCATCTGTACTTTCGACTTTTGACCTAATTTCTTGGCCTTCAAATTCTAAAATAGTAGATAAATCTTTATCCATTTTTAGCTCCTATCTTTAATTGTTAATTTGGGGTAAGGCGCCAATTAAGATTAGGAAATACTCCGTGCTTATTCTTGCTTGATATTATCAAGAAAGTTCCCCTATTTAGCACAACACCTTCTTACTCTATTTGATCAGAATAGAGCGTAATTAATTAACATATCAAAAAATATTGTAAATTTTTCTTATTGTTTTTCACTTCTTTCCTTCAACTTCTCAATCGTAGGCTGTAAATCTTCAAATGCATTATTTCCCATTTGAGCAATGCCTATGATCTTATAGTAAAGCGTATCTATGAGTTGTCGTTTTTCGTCAGGGTTCATTTCAGGAGACTTGTAAATAATATCAATAATTTTAGTCATATCATTAATAGCTTTTTTGGGGCCTTCAATCGCTTGATAAGCTGCATAAGGCAGCAAATTTGCTACGTCTTCATATTTAAAGTCTTTCTTAAGCTGATTTATTGTTTGCAAATACGAATGGGCTTGATCATAAGAATCCATAAAACGCTGCACGCTTTCAGCATTCATGCTAGGATGACGAATTACAAAGGCTCGCACAAATGGAATATCTGCCAAAGTATCTGCTGGCTTTGCAGGATCCGGTAAGATGCTTGCCTTTTTCCCTAATGTATCGAAAGCTTGCAAGGTGTACATACCTAAGCCGCCAGTCCATCCGTGAATCCAGTTTTCAACTACAGCCGGCCTAAATGTATTCATCTCACCCACAGGGGGAAGCGTGCCTATAACGTGCGCTAAAGACTTTGTTAGCTCAGTAGTATAATTGGTATACTGGTATTCTGGCAATAAGCCAGTTCTATTAGTTGGCACTATGGGTCGATCAGAGGGGAGTGATCTATTTGCCCATTGCTCGAGCAATGGCGCAAAGGCCGTTGGGACTGCATTAGGCAACGTAACATCCCAGATAGAAGAACCTAACCCGCGGAAATTTTCTGCCAACGCCTTATCGATACTGCCATATTTGTTTTTATAAGCATCGAGAATAAACTCAACAGTTCTTTCTATAGTAGAGCCAAATAAAACACCTTGTTCAAAAGGCTTTGGAATTCTGATTATTGTCTTACTCTTTCCCTCACCTATAGGTACACACCAAAACATATCTCTTTGAGCACGAGGAATTTCTTCAATATCTTTGTCGCCATAGTTGCGGATAGCATTGATTACTGATGGTATGCCAATATATACGGCTGCACGTAAGGCAAAGCGTTTAGGATTTTCTTTAAAGCCGCGCACAGTTCTGTCTAGGCCCTGAACGCTGGCGTTAAAAAATGCAGTCATGACATTAAATGTA